>DATLZY010000042.1:0-83011 GCA_035573755.1 Candidatus Acidiferrales bacterium | reverse complement strand
GGAGGAAGCAGACATGGTCTTCGCATCCCTTGCTTGTGCATGCGCGCTCGCAACCGGCGCGCCTAACCGTTCGGGCTGCAGCAAGACCAGCACGGCGGCCGTGCGCTCTTTACTCAGCCACGGGCTCGATCACCCCAGCGCGCACCAAGAAGCATTGGCTCGGGGACACACCGATTCCAGCTTGCCCCGGTCCACGATCGATCAGCGACCTGGACGATCCGGACCGGTGAGCGCACGCGGATCGAGCAGGCGATCGAGTTCTTCATCGGTCAGTTGCGTCATCCGGCGCGCTACCTCACGCACCGATACACCTTCCTCCAGAGCGATCTTCGCGATGCGTGCACCCGCCTCGTAACCGATCACCGGATTGAGCGCCGTGATCAGAACGGGGTTGCGCGCCAGACATTCCTGCATGTGTTCCGCATGCACCACGAAGCCCGCAATCGCCAGCCGGTCCAAGGCCGTGCAGGCTCGGCTCAGCAGGGCCAGAGCGTCGAGCAGGTTGCGCGCGATGAGCGGCAGCATGACATTGAGTTGGAAGTTACCCGACTGTGCGGCGATCGTTACGGCAGCATCGTAACCCATCACCTGCACAGCAATCTGGGCTACGGCTTCAGGGATCACCGGATTGACCTTGCCAGGCATGATGCTGCTGCCGGGTTGCAGCGCAGGCAAGGTGATTTCGCCGAGCCCTGCCAAAGGCCCGCTGTTCATCCAGCGCAGATCATTGGCGATCTTCATGAGCACCACTGCCAGCACCTTGAGGCGGCCAGACAGCTCCAGAGCCGTCTCTTGGCCAGCCAAGGCGGCAAAAGCATTATCCGCGGCGCGAAACGGCCGGCCGGTCCGGCGCTGCAGTGCAGCCAAGAATGCGGGCACGAAGCCAGCGGGCGCGTTCAGTCCCGTTCCGACCGCCGTTCCGCCCTGGGCGAGTGCCAGTAACCGCTGCCGGGTTTCGAGCAAGCCGCAACGGGCCTGGGCGAGTTGGGCCTGCCAGGCGCCGAGTTCCTGCGACATCCGGATCGGGGTCGCGTCCATGAGATGGGTGCGTCCGGTCTTGACGACGTCGTCGAGTTCGACTGCCCGCCGGGCGATGCCCTCTTCCAGCGCCGCCACGGCGGGCAGCAATTCCTCTTCCAGTGCGAGTACGGCGCTGATGTGAATGGCAGTCGGGATGACGTCATTGCTGCTTTGTCCAAGGTTGACCTCATCGTTCGGATGCACACGACGTCCCAGCGCAGCGCCTGCGAGATGGGCCATGACCTCGTTCACGTTCATGTTGGTGCTGGTGCCCGATCCGGTCTGATAGACATCAACCGGAAACTGGTCGGCGTATCGACCCCTTGCGATGGCCTCACCCGCCTCGACGATGGCCCGTGCGGTGTCTGCATCGAGCAGCCCGAGCATTCCGTTCGCTTCGGCTGCCGCTACCTTGATCAGAGCCACCGACTGAATGAACCGGGCGGGCATCGGCTGTCCGCTGAAGCGGAAGTTTTGGAGCGCCCGCTGGGTTTGCGCGCCCCAGCACGCATCGGCCGGAACCTCGACCGGCCCCATGCTGTCATGCTCGGTACGAACGGCCAAGGGAACAGACTTCATGACGCATTCTCCACAAAGGCATCGAGGCCGGAAATCATCGGTCCAGCGCCACGATTGCAGTATCATGGCGCCCTGTTTGGAGTTTATCACCTACGGTCGGGACGACCGGCAGGTGTGTGATGCCGGCCCGATCCGACGGAGACCTCATGGAACTGACTGCGCTAACCGCCCTTTCACCGATCGACGGCCGTTACGCCGACAAGACCTTCGAATTGCGACCCCTCCTCAGCGAGTTCGGGTTGATTCGCTATCGCGCCATGGTGGAGCTGCGCTGGCTGCGGGCCCTGTCGAACGAGCCCACTATAGCGGAGGTGCCGCCCTTGAGCGAGGCCGCCGCGGCGCGCCTGGACGAGATCATCAGCCGGTTTGGGTTGGAGCAGGCACAACGCGTCAAGGCGATTGAGGAGATCACCAACCATGACGTGAAGGCCATAGAATATTTCCTAAAGGAGCAGATTGCCGGACAGCCGGAACTCGAGGCCATCAGCGAGTTCATCCACTTCGCCTGTACTTCCGAGGACATCAACAATCTCTGCCACGGCTTGATGCTGAAAGACGCGCGTGAGCAGATTCTGCTGCCGATCATGGATCAATTGTGCGAAGCGCTGCGAACGCTGGCCCATCGCTACGCCGACCTACCCATGCTCTCACGTACCCATGGCCAGCCCGCCACACCGACGACGATGGGCAAGGAAGTCGCGAACTTCGCCTATCGGCTCGATCGCCAACGGCAGCAGTTTGCACAGGTCGTGCTCTGGGGCAAGCTCAACGGCGCCGTCGGCAACTTCAACGCGCACATGATTGCCTACCCGGAAACCGACTGGCCCCGTCTCAGCCAGAACTTCGTGAATGAACTGGGCCTTTACTGCAATCCCTTCACCACGCAGATCGAGCCGCACGACTACATGGGGGAATATTTTGCGGCGTTGATGCGCATCAACACGATCCTGCTCGACATGTGTCGGGATATCTGGGGTTACATCAGTGTGGGTTATTTCAAGCAACGGCCGGTCGAAAACGAGGTGGGCTCATCCACCATGCCGCACAAGGTCAACCCGATCGATTTCGAGAATGCCGAAGGCAACCTGGGCATTGCCAATGCGCTGCTGGGACATCTGGTGGAGAAATTGCCGATCTCGCGGTGGCAGCGGGATCTCAGCGATTCCACTGTGCTGCGCAACCTCGGCGTGGGCATCGCCCACAGCCTCATTGCCTATCAGTCGATTCTGCGCGGGATCGGCAAGCTGGAAGCCGACCCCCATGCACTACAGCGAGACCTGGACGCGAATTGGGAAGTGGTGGGTGAAGCCATCCAGACGGTCATGCGCCGCCATGGCATTCCGCAGCCCTACGAACAGCTCAAGAAGCTCACGCGCGGTCAGCGCATCACACCGGAGCAGCTGCGCCTGTTCATCAGCGAACTGGATTTACCTCTGGATGCAAAAGAGCGGCTGCTGGCGCTGACGCCCGCGACCTACGTCGGCTTTGCACCGATACAGGCGCGCCAAGTCTGACGGTCGTGGGCACGAGGCGGTACGATGGGCGATGCTTCCATGGGCATCGCCCCGTACGATCCGTCAGGCGACGGGATCCGGCAAGCCGTTATCCATCATCCCGCGGAGATAGGCCGTAAACTCCGCTGCGACATCTGGGTGACGCAGCGCATATTCGACGTTGGCCTTCAGATAACCGAGTTTGCTGCCGCAGTCATAGCGCTTGCCATCGAACTGATAGGCGAACACCTTTTCATAAGGCAGCAAGCCGGCGATGGCATCGGTGAGCTGGTACTCACCGCCTGCTCCCCGCGGCACCTTGCGGATCAATTCGAAGATGCGCGGCGTGAGTATGTAACGTCCCACGACACCCAGGTTCGATGGCGCCACTTCTGGTTTGGGTTTCTCGACCATCCCTTCGATTTCGGCAACCTTTCCAGGCTTTTTTCCGATTTGGACGATGCCGTACTGATCGGTTTGTGCAGGAGGAACTTCCTCCACCGCGAGGATGCTCGCGCCATATTCGGCATGGGTATCACACATCTGTGACAGCACGGGCTTGCCATAGCCATCCAGAAGATCATCGGCGAGCAGGACTGCAAAGGCTTCATTACCGACGACGGGCTGAGCGCACAACACGGCATGCCCGAGCCCCAGTGCTTCGGACTGACGGATATATACACAGGTGACGCGCTCCGGTACGATGCCGCGGACGATGTCGAGCAACTTCTGCTTGCCGCGCGCCTCGAGTTCGCGCTCGAGTTCATAGGCCTTGTCGAAATGATCGGGAATCGCCCGCTTGTTGCGACCGTTGATGAAGATCATCACCTCCACTCCGGCCGCCACCGCCTCCTCGACCGCGTACTGGATCAGCGGCTTGTCGACCACTGGAAGCATTTCCTTGGGGCTGGCTTTGGTCGCCGGCAAGAAGCGCGTCCCCAATCCCGCCACGGGAAACACAGCTTTGCGGATGCGGCGGACACTTCCGGACGGAGAGACATTCATTCAACACTCCTCATGCTTGGATTGGCCGTCGATCATGCATCACCGATTCAGCATCCACAAGTCGGGAAATCAGTCAGGAACGCAAAAGAGGCCCCTTGCGGGGCCTTTGGAGATGAATCATTTCTTCGCAGAAGCAGACTTGGCGCCCGCGTCCTGCAACAGGATGTCTGCCTTGATCTTTTCCAGGGTAGCATCGCCGATGCCCGGCACCTGAGTCAGCTCTTCCTTGGTCTTGAACGGCCCATGCTGTGCCCGATAATCAACGATCGCCTTCGCTTTCGCCGGACCGATGCCTGGCAAAGCCGCGGCAATGGCCTGGGCGTCTGCGGTATTGACGTTGACCGGTTCGGCGTGGACGGAAAAGGACAACCAGATTCCTACCGCCAGGAGAGATTTTGTCCAGAACGCTTTATTCATCGAATGTCTCCTCTTCGTTCATTGTCCGTCAAACGACATGATGGGTTGCTCCCGCTAGTGATCCGAAAACTGTGGCGAGAGGATCGCCGGGATTGATCCGGTCGGCAGGCATGCCAAAGGAGTAATGGTTCCCCACTGTTGACAACCGGGACATTGCCAGTGCAGCTTGCGCCCCGCGAAGCCGCAGTGACCGCAGCGATACAGCGGGTCATTGTCGAGGACTTTCCCCATCGTCTCGCAGAACAAACTGAGATCCGTAGCGGGAATTTCATTGCTGTGCCCAAGCCGTCTCTGCAGCCAGTCATACAACCCGTAAATCGTCGGGACCCCCGTGGCATACAATCGTAAGGCATCGGCAGGATCCGCCTCCATCTTGAGCCTCAGCCTGATGACATCGAGAACCTGCCTTTCATCTTGCTGTGCGCCGTAGCGACCAAGACGCTCAATGAATGCCTCACGGCCCGAGAAATCACCGAGTCGGCCGTAAAGCTCAAGAATGGAATCAATGACCAGCGGCAAAAAGCGGGCATCCTGGTCCAGGATACGCAGCACACTGCGCAAGGCCTGCCGATGATCATCATCGGCCGCTGCCAGCCTCGCCTCCAGCAGACTGGCGCGCACGCAGCCGGGATCGGCACGGAACGCAGCCGCGAGAAACATCCTGACGTCGGAAGTCTGGCCCATGTGCAGCGCCTGATCAGCGAGTTCGCAGTTGTATTGGGCCATGCGAACTGCAATCGACGGCGATCGGGCGCGTACGCTGATGAGCGATGCGGTTGCGAGCGCACTGCGCCAGTCCTTCTCCCGCTCATAGATCTGCAGCAGCAACTCAAGCACCGGATGGCTGCCGGAAACCCGGGTCTTGAGGTCGGATAGAATCGCTTCGGCCCGATCCAAGACCCCCAGTTTGAGATAGTCCTGGGCCAATTCGAAGAGCGCTTGTTCCCGTTGTGCGGTGGACAGGTTCGGTCGCGCGATGAGATTTTGGTGGATGCGGATGGCACGATCCACTTCGCCACGCCGGCGAAACAACGCGCCGAGCGCGAGATGGGTCTCGAAGGTGTCGTTGTCTACCGATGCGAGATGGAGAAAGACTTCGATCGCCTTGTCCGGCTGCTCGCTCAGGAGATAGTTCATCCCGCGCAAATAGTCTCTGGCAAATCCATCCGACGAACCGGGCGGCGGATCACGATGAGCACGCTTACCGATCAACCAACCTGACCATGCTGCGAAGGGTAGAAGTAGAAAAAAGAGGCCAAGCTCAAAGAGCATTTTTCAACGGGATGTCACGCAAATTGGCAATCTCCTGTTCGGCCAGCCGATAGCGCTTGGCCAGCTTTCGCAGGCGCATTCGCTGGCGCGCCCAGGGAACCACCATGGTGACAACACCGAGAACCCACCCTGCGCTCAGTACCAGAAACACCAATACGGCCAAGGGGAGCGTGGCGGCGCCGCCCGGATACACGAGCTGCACGGGGGTGGCGTTCTGCCACGCCAAAACGGCGAAAACGGCAACAAGAATCAGAGAACACATCAAGGCCAACAACCGCATCACGTCTACCCCCTCGCTGTCCTTCAATGGTCCGGAGACGATCAGTGGGCCGCAGATTCGGATCTCCAGCACCCAACGCCAACCGAGCATCGATGCCTGCGCGCTACTGTCCCTGTGGCGTATTGACGCGTTCTCTCAATTCTTTGCCGGGTTTGAAATGCGGCACGAACTTTTCCTGCAGGGTCACCGACGCGCCGGTCTTGGGATTACGACCAATTCGCGGCGGGCGATGGTGCAAGGAGAAACTGCCGAATCCGCGAATCTCGATGCGATCTCCCTCAGCTAATGAGGCTCCCATCATGTCCAGAATGGCCTTGACCGCCAACTCGACGTCCGCCGGCGGCAGCGCCGAATGCTTCGCCATATGTTCGATCAGATCCGATTTGGTCATGGCACCTTCGAGTCCATTGTTGAAAACAGCCGAGTCGAAACGAAAGTGGGATCGCCGATCAATGCCTCGGCGATCCCACAATGACACTGGAGGGCTGGCGTCAGTTCTCGTCCTTCTGTGCCGAGATCTGCTGCCGCAGCAAATCGCCCAAGGTCGCGGATCCGGCCGGTTGCATCGTACGGCCATAGTCTTCCATGGCCTCTTTCTCCTCGGAGGCCTCCTTGGCCTTCACCGACAGTGTCAGCGTACGGTTCTTACGGTCGACATTGACGATCTTGGCTTCCACGGTATCGTCTACACGCAAAACGGTGCGCGCATCGTCCACACGATCGCGGCCCAGTTCAGAAGCCCACAACTGCGCCTCGATGCCCTCAGCCAACTCGACCACTGCCGACTTCTGATCTACAGCCGTAACCCTGCCAGTGACGATACTACCCTTGGGGTGGACAGCCAGATAGGCCGCGAAAGGATCCTGCTCGAGCTGCTTGATCCCCAGCGAAATCCGCTCGCGCTCGGGATCGACTTGCAGGACCACCGCCTCGATCTCATCGCCCTTCTTGTAACGCTGGACGATGTCGTCGCTGGTTTCGGCCCAGGTGATGTCGGACAGGTGCACCAAACCGTCGATGCCGCCTTCCAGTCCGACGAATACGCCAAAGTCGGTGATGGACTTGATGGTCCCGGTGATCCGGTCGCCCTTGTTATGGGTTTCAGCAAACTCTTTCCACGGATTGGCCTGACACTGCTTCATGCCCAGCGAGATGCGGCGGCGCTGCTCGTCGATGTCGAGCACCATGACCTCGACTTCGTCGCCCACCGACACCATCTTGTTAGGATTGACGTTCTTGTTGGTCCAGTCCATTTCGGACACGTGAACCAGGCCTTCCACGCCTTCCTCGATTTCCACGAAGCAGCCGTAGTCGGCGATATTGGTCACCTTGCCGAACAGGCGGGTGCCTGAAGGATAACGGCGCGCAATCATTTCCCACGGATCAGCGCCGAGCTGTTTCAGACCGAGGGAAACGCGGCGCCGCTCGCGGTCGAACTTGAGCACCTTGACTTCGAGTTCATCGCCTACCGTCACCACTTCGGACGGATGCTTGACGCGCTTCCAGGCCATATCGGTGATGTGCAGCAGACCATCGATACCACCCAGATCGATGAAAGCGCCATAGTCGGTGAGGTTCTTGACCACGCCACGGGTCACGCTGCCTTCCTGCAAATTATCCAGAAGCGCTTCGCGTTCGGCGCTGTATTCCTGCTCCACCACGGCGCGGCGGGAGACGACGACGTTGTTACGGCGCCGATCCAGCTTGATGACCTTGAACTCGAGCTCTTTGCCTTCGAGGTAAGCCGTATCGCGCACCGGACGCACGTCGACCAGAGAGCCCGGCAAGAAGGCGCGCACCTCATCAATGTCGACTGTGTAACCGCCCTTGACCTTTCCGGTCATGATGCCCTTGACGATCTCGCCTTGTTCGAACGCCTTTTCCAGCACGGTCCAAGATTTGGCGCGCTTGGCCTTCTCGCGGGAGAGTTGCGTTGCACCAGAGCCGTCTTCGATCGCATCCAGAGCGACTTCGACTTCATCGCCAACGGCCACTTCCAGTTCACCCTTGTCGTTGTAGAACTGGCGGATATCGATCACACCCTCGGACTTGAATCCGGCGTTGACGATCACGCTATCGCCACGGATGGCAACCACGCGGCCGGTGATGATCGCCCCGGGCTGCATGGTCTGGCCACGCAGACTCTCTTCGAACAGTTCGGCAAAACTTTCAGACATGTATGCTCACTACAGAAACGGCCTTGTGGCCGGCAGAGGTCCCAGAAAGATTCGGAACCGGTTGATTTCCCAGCAAGGCTCGCACCTCGCCACCATGATCCTTTTTCAAGGAAATGGGCACCGGAGCCTTCTCAACAAAGGCCCCGGCGTTGCGCCAAATCAATAATGTACCTACACAACTGGCTTGGCGTCTGGCCGCTCGAGTCGACGATCAACGCATCGGCATCTGCGACCAAAGGCGACACGGCACGCTCTCGGTCTTGCCGGTCCCGGGCCTCAATCTCTTGAATCAGATCGGTGATGCTAGCACTGATCCTATGTTCCATCAACTGTTTATGACGCCTACGGGCACGCTCTTCGGCAGAGGCGGTGAGGAAGATCTTGAGTGGCGCATCCGGAAAGACGACCGTCCCCATGTCCCGGCCGTCGGCGATCAGTCCAGGTGGACGGCGATCGGCTCGCTGCCGCGCCAGCAGCGCGGTGCGGACCGCGGGGTGCCGCGCGACCCGGGAAGCAGCCGCACCAGTCGTCTCTGCGCGAACTTCACCCGTCACCTCCCGGCCGCCGAGCAAAATCTGCTCACGCCCGCGTGCATCCCAGCCAAATGCACAATCCAGTCCGCGAGCGATGTCGGCAAGTCGCTCCGGCGCGTCCAGATCGATGTTCTGCGCCTTGGCCGCCACGGCGACCAACCGGTACAGCGCGCCGCTGTCGAGAAAATGCCAGCCCAGGCGCTGGGCCAGCATCCGGCCCACCGTCCCCTTCCCCGCACCGCTCGGGCCGTCAAGGCAGATGACCGGAGGCAGCGTCGCTTCAGGCATCTCCGGCAACCTGCTCGAGCTTGAGGCCGGCTGTCGCGGCGAGTGCAGCGAAGCCTGGAAAAGATGTTTCGACGTTGGCGCAGTCGCGAATGCGGACCGGCCCGCGCGCGCGCAGCGCCGCCATGGCAAAAGACATCGCGATGCGATGGTCGCCGTGACTGTCCACGCACCCACCCTGGATCTGCCCGCCGCGGATGCGCAGTCCATCCAGCTGCGGCTCGGCACAAATGCCCAGCGCTGCAAGCCCGTCCGCCATGACCTGGATGCGGTCGCTCTCCTTCACCCGCAACTCGGCCGCTCCGGTCAGGATCGTCTCGCCTTCGGCACATGCCGCTGCGATGAACAGGGCCGGAAACTCGTCGATGGCGAGCGGGACCAGCGCCTCGGGAATCGCGATCCCATGCAGCGGTGCCGAACGCACCCGCAGATCGGCCACGGGCTCGGCGCCGAAGTAATGCTCCCGCTCGATGCGGATGTCCGCCCCCATGGCACGCAGAATATCGATGACGCCCGTGCGGGTCGGATTGATGCCGACCTCCCGCAACAGAATTTCCGACCCGGGAGCGATGCTGGCGCCGACCAGAAAAAACGCTGCGGAAGACAGGTCCGCCGGCACCTGCACCGATGCCGCACACAGGCGCCCGCCACCCTGCAGGCACGCGCTCAGGTCACCGCGCCGGATGGGGTAGCCGAAGGTCTCGAGCATGCGCTCGGTGTGATCGCGCGAAGGCGCCGGCTCATCGACGCAGGTCTCACCCTTGGCATACATCCCCGCCAAGAGCAGAGCCGACTTGACCTGGGCGCTGGCGACCTTGGAAACATGATGAATGCCCTGCAAACGCTGCCCGCCGGTAATCGACAGCGGTGGCGTACCGGCCGCAGTCCCCCGAATCACGGCGCCCATGCGAGACAAGGGCTCGATGACCCGGCGCATGGGCCGCCGGCTCAGTGAAGCATCACCGACGAGCGTGGTGTCGAAAGGCTGTGCACAAAGCAGACCGGCCAGCAGACGCATGGACGTGCCGGAATTGCCCAGATCCAACGCCTGGTTCGGTGCCTTGAGTCCGTGCATGCCCACGCCATGAATGCGCAGAAACCCGTCCTCGGGACCATCGATGCGCACCCCCATAGCACGGAAGGCATCGCGCGTCGCCAGACAATCCAGGCCATCGAGAAAGCCGCCGACCTCGGTCACGCCATCGGCCAGCGCGCCGAAGATGATGGACCGGTGGGAAATGGACTTGTCACCCGGCACCCGCAGTTCGCCAACAAGGGGGCCGGATGGGGAAACGCGGTAATCGATCGCCATGCTTGCCTCAGGATCGGAAGGTGTCGCGCGTGCGCTTGGCTTCGCGGAAGATGGTTTCGATGCGCGGCCCATCACCGGCTGCAATGGCGCGCGTCAGTTCATCCAGATCGGCACGAAACGCATCCAGACTTTCCAGGATGGCCGGTGCATTGGTCAAACAGATGTCGCGCCACATCACAGGATCGCTGCCGGCGATGCGCGTGAGGTCGCGGAAGCCCCCGGCGGCGTAGCGCAAGACATCGGCATCGTTGCCCATGCGACTCAAGCTGTGCACCAAGGCATACGCCAGCACGTGGGGCAGATGGCTGGTCGCGGCGAGCACACGGTCGTGCGTGACGGCATCCATGTCTTCGACCACTGCGCCTGCGGCCTCCCACATGGCGCGCACCGCCGCCACGGCCTGCGCGCTCGAAGCCGGTGTCGGCGTCAAGATCACCCGGCGCCTCTGGAACAGTTCCGGAAACGCCGCATCCACGCCGCTGTGTTCGGTACCGGCGATGGGGTGTCCCGGTACGAAACCGGAGGGAAGTGCGCCAAACGCTTCCTGCGCCGCAGCAATGACCGCCGCCTTGGCGCTGCCGACGTCGGTCAGGACGGCATCAGGCGCCAAATGATCGCGAATCGCCGCCAACGCACCCTTCATCGCTCCCATCGGGACGGCCAGCACCACCATATCGGCGCCGGCCACCGCCTGACCGAGATCGAGGTCATGGCCGTCGATCACGCCCAGTTCGACAGCGCGCGCCAAATGCGCCGCATGGCGCCCGGCACCGACGATCTGGCCGCAGTAGCCGGCGCGCCGCAAGGCCAGCGCCAGCGAGCCGCCGATCAGACCGACGCCGATCACACACAAGCGCCGGATCATGACCGCAGCAGCCGTCCCAGCGTCTCGAGGAATCGGGCGTTGTGCTCGGGCAGTCCGACGCTGACGCGCAGCGCCTGCGGCAAGCCGTAACCCGCTACCGGCCGGACGATGATACCGGCGTGCAACAGCGCCTGATTCATCATCTGAGCATCGGGCACCCGGAAGGTGATGAAATTGCCGACGGAAGGGATGTAGTCCAGGCCCAAGGCCTCGAGCCCGGCCCTGAGTTGCGCCAGCCCCGCCCGGTTGAGCGCCACGGCGCGGGCGAGATGGGCCGCATCGGCCAAGGCCGCCTGCGCAGCCGCGAGCCCCAGACTGCTCACGTTGAACGGCTGCCGGAGTCGGTTCAGCAGGTCCGCCAGGGCTGGGTGGCTCACGCCATAACCGACGCGCAGGGCTGCCAAGCCATAGGCCTTTGAAAAAGTCCGCGTCACCAAGAGATTCGGATATCGGGCGAGCAGCCGGCACCCATCGGGATAACCAGGCGTCTCGACATACTCGAAGTAAGCCTCATCCAGTACCACGATCACGCGCTCCGGCACCTTGGCCAGGAACGCCTCGAGGGCATCACTGTCGATCCAGGTTCCGGTCGGGTTGTTGGGATTGGCAATGAACACCACCGCGGTGTCGTCGTCGATGCGCTCGGCCATGGCGGCGAGATCATGGCCATAGGGCTGGGCGGCGTCGGCCGGCAGCGCCGGTGCCACGCGGGCCTCGGCCCCGACGGCCTGAGTGGCGATCCCATAGATGGCGAAGGCATGCGCCGACATCACGGCGTTGCGCCCCGGCGCCAGAAACGCCTGCGCCACCAGATTCAGTAAATCATTGGACCCATTACCGAGCGTGATGGCGGCGGGCGACACATCCAGATGCGCCGCCAGGGTCTGCTTGAGCGCGTGCCCGCTGCCATCCGGATAGAGCGCCAAACGCCCCAGTTCCGCCTCCAGAACCGCGCGCACCCCCGGCGCAGGCCCCAGCGGGCTTTCGTTCGAGGCAAGCTTGATGATGTCGGTAATGCCCAATTCCCGTTCGAGTTCTTCGATCGGCTTACCCGGTTCATAAGGCATCAAGCCGCGCACTGCGGGCAGAGCGGCAGCGATGAAAGCAGGGGTAGCTTGCATAGTCGATTTCCAGTAAGCGATAGTCGGCCTGCGATCAGCCGACCGCAACCGGATAAGAACCGAGGTGCTTCACCCAGGCAGCCCGCTCAGCCACGGTCGTTAAGGCCGCGGCCACGGGCGGATCCTGCGCATGCCCTTCCAGATCGAGAAAGAAATTGTAATCCCAAGGACCGCGGCGGGAGGGCCGAGACTCGATTCGAGTCAAGCTGACCCCCTCTCGATGAAAGGGCTCAAGCAGGCGAAACAGTGCTCCTGGCCGATTGTTCACGGCGACCAGGAGCGAGGTCTTGTCGCGCCCAGAGGGCTCGGCCTGCTCGCGACCAATGACAAGAAAGCGTGTGGTGTTGTCCGGTTCGTCTTCGATGTTCTCAGCCAAAATATCGAGATCATAAAGCGCGGCAACCTGTCGGCCCGCCACAGCGGCAACCCCTGTAGTCTTGGAGGCCTGCCGCGCACCTTCCGCATTGCTGGCCACCGCCCGACGTGGCACGCCCGGCAGGTGGCGGTCCAGCCACTCGCGGCATTGAGCCAACGCCTGGGCATGACCCAGCAGTTCGGTAATTTCATCGACACGTGCCACGCGGCCCAGCAGGCAATGGTGCACGGGCAGGATGATCTCCGCGCAGATCTTGAGCTCCGAGCGCGCAAACATGTCGAGGGTGTGCGTCACCACCCCTTCGGTCGAGTTTTCCACGGCCACCACGCCGCAATCGGCACTGCCGGCTTCCACCTCGCGGAACACCTCATCGACCGCGCCCAATGGCGTCGTGGCGACGCCCTGCCCGAAATGCTTGCGCACCGCCGCCTCGGTATAGGTGCCGGCGGGACCGAGATAGGCAACGGTAAGGTTTTTCTCAAGCGCGAGGCAGGCGGCGATGATCTCCCGATAGATACGCAGCAGCGCTTCCTCGCCCAAGGGGCCCGGGTTGTCGGTTAGCATGGCGCGCAGCACTTGCGCTTCCCGCGCCGGCCGGTAGAACGACCCGTCATGGCCGGCGGCGTTCTTGATATGGCCGACTTCCTGGGCGAGACGCGCGCGCTCGTTCAGCAACGCGCGCAGCTTCAGATCCAGCGCATCGATCCGGGCGCGCACGGCCGCCAATCGTTCGGCTTCCGGCGCGATCTCCCGCGCGGAATCGTGCGTCGTCACAGGGCGCGAACGGTCAGCACGCCGTCGATGGCGCGCAGTTGTCCCAGCACCGGATCGGTGACCGCCTGATCCACGTCCACCACCGTGTAAGCCAGCTCTCCCCTGGATTTGTTGAGCATGTCGAGAATGTTGAGCCCCGAGCCGGCCAGGGTGGAGGATATCTGACCCAGCATGTTGGGCACGTTCGCATTGGCGATGCAGATCCGGTAGCCCTCGGTGCGGGGCAGAATCGCTTCCGGGAAATTGACGGAGTTGCGGATGTTGCCGTTCTCCAGGTAATCCCGGATCTGCTGGACCACCATGACGGCGCAGTTCTCCTCCGCCTCGTGGGTGGAGGCGCCCAGATGCGGCAGCGCGATCACACGTGGATGTCCCTGCAGCGCGACACTGGGAAAATCGCACACATAACTGGCCAGTTTACCCTCGTCCAGCGCCTCACGCACCACCGCGGCCTCGACCACGCCTTCGCGCGAGAAGTTGAGCACGATGAGGCCCGGCTTGGCCACTTTCAGGCGCTCGGCGCTGAGCATGTTGCGCGTATGGTCGTTGAGCGGCACGTGGAAGCTCAGGTAATCGGCCCGCGCGATCACCTCCTCCACACTGCGCGCCTGCTCCACTCCGGCGGACAGCTGCCAGGCATTCTCGACCGTCACCTTGGGATCGAAACCGATGACCCGCATGCCCAGCGCGTGGGCCGCATTGGCGACCTTGACACCAATGGCGCCCAGGCCGACGACGCCCAGGGTGCGTCCGGGCAACTCGGTACCGACGAACTGCTTCTTGCCCGACTCCACCGCCTTGTGCATGGCGGCATCGTCACCGGTGAGGTCGTCGACGAAGCGCAGGGCCTGCGGAATGTTGCGCGAGGCCATCAGCATTCCAGCGAGCACGAGTTCCTTGACGGCGTTGGCATTGGCTCCCGGCGTATTGAAGACCGGCACCCCTGCCGCCGACAAACGCGCGATCGGGATATTGTTGACCCCGGCGCCGGCGCGCCCTACGGCCTTGAGGGAAGGAGGGAACGCCATCTCGTGCATCACCTGGGAACGCACCAGGATGGCATCGGGCTCGGCCAAGTCACTCCCCACCTGATACTGCTCGGCATCGAACTGACTCAAGCCTCGGGATGAAATGTTGTTCAACGTCAGGATCTTGAACATGAGACCGCCTTGTGTTTCGGATATCGGAAAGCGTCGCGTCGAGCTCAACCGTGGCGTTGCTGAAAATCCTTCATGAACGCCACCAGCGCCTCGACCGCCTCATACGGCACGGCGTTATAGATGCTGGCACGCATGCCGCCGACCGAACGGTGACCCTTCAGGCCCAAGAGGCCCGCGGCCTTGGCCTCGCTCAGGAAAAGCGCATCGAGCGCCGCATCGGGCAAGATGAAAGGCACGTTCATCCAGGACCGGTCTGCCACGGCCACCGGATTGCGGTAGAAACCCGACTCGTCGATCGTCCGATAGAGCAGATCCGCCTTGCGGCGGTTGATCTCGGCCATGGCCGCAAGCCCCCCTTGGGCCTTCACATGCGCGAACACCAGACCTGCAACGTACCAAGAAAACGTTGCGGGCGTGTTGTACATGGACTCGTTTTCGACCTGCGGCGCATAGTCGAGAACGGTCGGTGTACCGGGCAAAGCACGGCCAACCAGATCCTCACGCACGATCACCAGCGTCAAGCCGGCCGGACCGACGTTCTTCTGAGCGCCAGCATAGATGACGCCGAAGCGGGTGACATCGAGAGGTCGCGACAGCAAAGTCGAGGAAAAATCCCCCACCAGCGGAACATCACCCGTTTCCGGAATCCAGTGAAATTCCACGCCGCCGATGGTCTCGTTGGGCGTGTAGTGCACATAGGAAGCCGTGGGATCCAAATGCCAGGCCGACTGAGGCGGAATCGCGGTAAATCCGTTTTCCTCACCGGAGGCCGCGATATTGACAGCGCCGAACTTCTTGGCCTCGCTGATGGCCTTCTTGGACCACGCGCCGGTGTACACATAATCGGCACGCCGGTTTTCGCCCATCAGGTTCAGCGGCACCATCGCGAACTGGGCAGTTGCCCCGCCCTGCAGGAACAGGACCTTGTAATTCTCCGGAATGGCGAGCAGGTCACGCAGGTCCTGCTCGGCCTGGGCAGCGATGCCCATGAATTCCTTGCCGCGATGACTCATTTCCATCACGGACATGCCGCTACCATGCCAGTCCAGCAGTTCGTCGCGCACCTGTTCCAGAACCGCCTGCGGCAGCGCCGCCGGACCTGCGTTGAAGTTGTATGCCCGCCTCATATGATCCTCATGTCGCCGATTCGCCCCTGAAACCATCGACCCTGACTGTTCCGCATCTCATATCGGATCGCAGCCCTCTCCCTCTTCGTCCAGACAGATGACACGGTCCACGGCGCAGAGCCGCTCGCCGGCCTCCAGCTTGATGACGCGCACGCCCTGGGTATTGCGGCCGAGGAGAGAAATCTCGGAAACCGCCGTGCGCACCAAGGCGCCGCTGCTGCTGAGCAGCATGACCTGATCGTCCTCGTTCACACGCACCGCCGCCACCATGCGTCCATTGCGCTCGCTGGTCTGCAACGCGATCACGCCCTGTCCGCCGCGACCATGGACCGGGAACTCGTCTAATGCCGATCGTTTGCCGAAGCCGTTTTCGGCCACGGTCAGCACCGTGCCCTCGCCCACCGTGAGCAGCCCGATCACCTGGCTGCCACGACTCAGCTTGATGCCACGAATCCCCGCTGCCGCACGCCCCATGGGACGCACTTCCGATTCAGGAAAGCGGATGGCCTTGCCGGCGTCGGTGAACAGCATCACCTCAGTTCGGCCATCGGTCAGCGCGACATCGACCAAACGGTCGTCTGACTTGAGCAGAATAGCGATGATGCCGGAGGCGCGCGGACGCGAAAATTCCGACAAGGGCGTCTTCTTGACCGTGCCGTCCTTGGTCGCCATGAAAACATAGCTGTCCTCGGTGAACGCCTTGATCGGCAGAATCGCCGTGATGCGCTCGCCGAGCCCCAAAGGCAGCAGATTCACGATGGGTTTGCCGCGCGCCCCGCGACTGCCCTGCGGCAGTTCGTAGACCTTGAGCCAGTACACCTTGCCCAAGGAGGAGAAGCACAACAAGGTGTCATGTGTATTGGCCACGAACATCTTGTCGATGAAGTCCTCTTCCTTCTGGGTCGTGGCGAGCTTGCCACGGCCACCGCGCCGCTGGGCCTGATACTGGTCGACGGGTTGGCTCTTGGCATAACCCTGATGGGTGAGGGTCACCACGACCTCTTGCGGCGTGATCAGATCCTCCATGCTGAGGTCGAGGTGATCGGCCAGGATCTCGGTGCGCCGCGCATCGGCGTAGTCGCTGCGGATCTGCACCAGCTCATCGCGGATGACCGCCATCAGGCGCATGGGATCGGCCAGGATCAGCCCCAGTTCGCGGATGCTGTCGAGCAGGCCGCGATATTCCTCGAGCAGCTTGTCCTGTTCCAGCGCCGTCAGACGGTGCAGGCGCAGATCGAGAATTGCCTGGGCCTGGGCCGGCGAGAGCCGGTAGCCCCCCTCGGTCGGACCATATTCCGGCTCAAGTCCGTCGGGACGCGCCGAGACCTCGCCGGCGCGCGCCAGCATTTCCTCGACCAAGCCGGAAGCCCAGCTCCGCGCCACGAGCGCGACCTTGGCCTCGGCCGGCGTCGGGGAGGCCTTGATGAGCGCGATCATCTCGTCGATGTTCGCCAGCGCGATGGCCAAGCCCTCGACCAGATGGGCGCGCTCACGCGCCTTGCGCAGCTCGAACAAGGTACGCCGCGTCACCACCTCCCGGCGATGGCGCAGAAAGGCGTCCAGCAGGTCCTTGAGATTGAGCAGGCGCGGCTGGCCGTCCAGCAAGCCGACCATGTTGATCCCGAACACGGTCTGCAGGGCGGTGTGCTGGTAGAGGTTGTTCAGCACCACCTCGGCCGACTCACCGCGGCGCAGCTCGACGACCATGCGCAAACCGTCCTTGTCGGACTCATCGCGCAACTCGGTGATGCCTTCGATGCGCTTTTCCTTGACCAGCTCGGCAATCTTCTCTAGCAGCCGGGCCTTGTTGACCTGATAGGGCAACTCGGTCACCACGATCGCCTGGCGACCGCGATCGAATTCCTCGAAGTGACAGCGCGCGCGCAGGTAGATGCGCCCACGCCCCGTGCGATAGGCTTCGCGGATGCCGTGCACGCCGCTGATGATGGCGCGCGTGGGGAAATCCGGACCCGGCACGCGCTCCAGCAGATCCTCGACCTCGAGCGTCGGATCGTCGATCAAGGCGAGGCAGGCATCGATGATCTCACCCAGATTGTGCGGGGGGATGTTGGTGGCCATACCCACTGCAATGCCCGTAGAGCCGTTGACCAGCAGGTTGGGCACGCGCGTGGGCAGGACGACCGGTTCGTGCTCGGAACCGTCGTAGTTGGGTGAAAAATCGACGGTTTCCTTGTCGAGGTCGGCAAGCAGCTCGTGGGCGAGGCGCGACATGCGGATTTCGGTGTAACGCATGGCGGCCGGCGCATCGCCGTCGATCGAACCGAAGTTGCCCTGCCCATCGATGAGCACGTTGCGCATCGAGAACGGCTGGGCCATGCGCACGATGGTGTCGTATACCGCGGTGTCGCCGTGCGGGTGGTACTTACCGATGACATCGCCCACCACGCGGGCCGACTTCTTGTAGGGCTTGTTCCAGTCGTTACCGAGCTCGTGCATGGCATAGAGCACACGCCGATGCACCGGCTTGAGGCCATCGCGTACGTCCGGCAGCGCGCGGCCGACGATGACGCTCATGGCGTAGTCGAGATAGGACTGGCGCATCTCGTCTTCGAGATTGACGTCCAGGATTTCTTTGGCGACCTCGCTCATGCTGCCCCTGGCGGGATGTCTCCCGCGCCCGCTCCCACAATCAAGCGGTCGATTCTAGCATGCCGCGGCCATGAGGGCCGCGAGACCCGCCGCGTCTGGCCGTTCGAGTGCGCCCTTTTCCGTAACCAGCACGTCGATCAGGCCGGCCGGCGTCACGTCGAACACGGGATTGGGTGCCGCGAGCAGCGGCTCGCTCGCACTCCGACCGGAAACGCGCAGGATTTCCTCAGGTCCGCGGAATTCGATCGGAATGTCGGTGCCGCTCGCCATGGCCAGATCGACCGTGGTGCTGGGTGCCACGACCATGAAGCGCAGACCGTGATGGCGCGCCGCCACTGCCAGTGCATAGGTGCCGATCTTGTTGGCGACATCGCCGTTGGCCGTGATGCGGTCGGCGCCGACGATGACCCAATCGATTTCCCCGCGCGCCATGAAAAACGCCGCGGCGCTGTCCACGATCAGATTCACCGGTATGCCGTCGCGATTGAGCTCCCAGCTCGTCAGGCGTGCACCCTGCAGCCAGGGGCGCGATTCGGTGGCGTACACGGCCGCCAGCCGCTGCTGCGCCCAGGCCGTGCGGATCACGCCCAGCGCCGTGCCGAGACCCGCCGTCGCCAGCGAGCCGGTGTTGCAATGCGTCAGGACCCGCGTGCCGGGCGGGAGATACGCACTGCCCAGCTCGCCCATGCGCACGTTCGCGGCAAGATCCTCGTCCCACAGGGCCTGTGCGGCCTGTTCCAGCGCGCGCCAGTCGCCGGGCGTCCCTTGGCGCGCGATCCGTTGCAGATGCTGCAGCGCGGCGGCCAGATTGACGGCCGTGGGCCGGGCGGCGTTGAGCAGGGCCACCGCCTCGGCGATGCCCGCCGCCCAGGCGCCGGTATCGGCAGCCGCCAGCGTCCGCGCCGCCATGACGAGCCCATAGGCGCCGGCCAGCCCGATCGCCGGCGCGCCGCGCACCGCCATGTCGTGGATCACGCGAGCGGTTTCCGCGGCATCGCGCGCGATGAGCCAGCGTTCCTCGGCGGGCAGCAGGCGCTGATCGAGTACATGCAACGCCGCGCCGTCCCAGCGCAGGGCGCGCACCTGGTCACTCGCCGCCATGGGTCGTCCTCCCAAAAAAACGCCGCTGTGGGAGCGGCACTCTAGCACACGGGGTCTGCGACGGCCTGCGGGGCGATGCTACACTTCGGCCAACGATCCGCCGCCCAGAGAACACCGTGGAAGCCGTCGATACCCTGCTGCATGCCGCCTGGATCATCCCGGTCGAGCCCGAAGGCGCGGTCTGGCCGGCGCACAGTCTGGCAATCCGGGACGGGCACATCGTGGCGGTGCTGCCGCAGACCGAAGCACGCCTCCGTTTCACGGCCGCGACCGAGATCCACCTGCCGCGACAGGCGCTCATCCCGGGTCTCGTCAACGCCCACACCCACGGCGCGATGAACCTCTTGCGCGGCCTGGCCGACGACCTGCCGCTCATGAGCTGGCTGGGCGAGCACATCTGGCCCGCCGAGCAGCGCTGGGTCGATGCTGCGTTCGTCGAGGCCGGCAGCCGGCTGGCCATTGCCGAGATGATCAAGGGCGGCACGACCTGCTTCAACGACATGTATTTCTTCCCCGAGCAGACGGCCCGGGTGGCTGCGGACTGCGGCGTGCGCGCCTGCGTGGGCATGATCGCGCTGGATTTCCCCACCCGCTACGCCGCCGATGCCGACGATTACCTCGCCAAGGGACTGGCCCTGCACGATGCCTGGCGCGGCCACCCGCTGGTGCGCACCGCCTTCGCACCGCATGCCCCCTACACGGTGTCCGACGCGCCGCTGCGGCGAATCAAGATGCTGAGCGACGAACTGGACGTGCCGATCCACATGCATGTGCATGAAACTGCTGGCGAGGTGACCGATGCCGTCGCCCGCGACGGTCGCCGTCCGCTGCAGCGCCTGGATGAGCTGGGAATGCTGGGTCCGAATTTTCTCGCCGTGCACATGACCCAGTTGCTGGATGCGGAAATCGACCTGCTGGCGCGCACGGCGACCCACGTCCTGCACTGCCCAGAATCCAATCTCAAGCTGGCCAGCGGCTTTTGTCCGATCGCCCGGCTGCTGGCGGGAGGTGTCAACGTGGCTTTGGGCACCGACGGCGCCGCCAGCAACAACGACCTCGATCTTCTGGCCGAGATGCGCACCGCCGCGCTCCTGGCCAAGGGCGTCAGCGGCGATGCGGCAGCCGTGCCGGCCTTCCAGGCGCTGCAGATGGCGACGCTCAATGGCGCGCGAGCCTTGGGGCTGGCGGATGAAATCGGCAGCCTGCGGCCTGGCAAGTGGGCGGACGTGGTCGCCGTCGACCTGGGTGGTCTCGATCGCCAGCCGCTCTATCATCCGCTGTCCCAGCTCGTCTACACCGCCCACCGGGATCACGTCACCGACGTGTGGGTCGCCGGTCGCCCCCTGCTGCGCGCCGGAGTGCTCACCCACTTGGATGAGGCGGCGCTGATCCGGGAGGCCCGCGATTGGGGCATCCGCATCGCCACCACCCCGCAGGAGCATGCCGATGGCTGAAGGCGCCGATGACAACGTCGATCTGCAGGAAATCCGCAAGTTCGAAGCGCTGGCCAGCCGCTGGTGGGATCCCACCAGCGAGTTCAAGCCGCTGCACGACATCAATCCATTACGCCTCAACTATATCGATCAGCGCAGCCCGCTTGCGGGCCGACGCGTGCTGGACGTCGGCTGTGGCGGCGGTCTGCTGAGCGAGGCCATGGCGCTGCGCGGCGCCCAGGTCACCGGCATCGATATGGGCGAGGCGCCGCTGGCGGTGGCCCGGCTGCATGCCGAACAGTCGGGTGCCCAGGTGCGCTACCTGCAGCGCACCGCCGAGGCCATGAGCGTGGCCGAGCCCGCGAGCTACGACATCGTCACCTGTCTCGAGATGCTGGAGCACGTGCCTGACCCCGCCGCGGTAGTGGCGGCGTGCGCGCGCCTCGTCAAACCGGGCGGGCAGATTTATTTTTCGACCATCAACCGCACGCCGAAATCCTTCCTCTTCGCCATCGTCGGCGCCGAGTACGTGCTGCGCCTGCTGCCGCGCGGCACCCACGACTACGCCAAGTTCATCCGCCCCTCGGAACTCGACGGCTGGATGCGCGCCAGCGGGCTCGCCCTGCGCGATCTCACCGGCATGCACTACAACCCGATCCTGCGCTACTACTGGCTCGGCCCCGGTGTGGACGTGAATTATCTGGTGCATTGCAGCCGCGATGCCTGATGTCCTCGCTCGCCACGTGGCACCCGATTCCGTGCGCGCCGTCCTGTTCGATCTGGACGGCACGCTGGCCGATACGGCACCAGATCTGGGCGCCGCGCTCAACGACCTGCGCCGCACCGCCGGCCTCGACGCGCTGCCGCTGGAGACCATCCGGCCCTGGGTGTCACAAGGTGGACGCGGCCTGATCCGGGGCGGTTTCGATCTGTCGCACGACGATCCGGCGCTGCCGAGCCTGTTGGATGCCTTGCTCGCCCGCTACGCCATTGCCGTCTGCGTCCATACCCGGCTTTTTCCCGGCATGGACGGCGTCCTCGATGAACTGGAAAGCCGGGGCCTCGCCTGGGGCATCGTGACCAACAAGCCAAGCCGCTTCACGCGCCCGCTGCTGGAAGGGCTCGATCTCGCACAGCGCGCCGGGAGCGTCGTGTGCGGCGACACGCTTGCGGCACGCAAGCCGGATCCGGCGCCGGTATTGCTGGCCTGCACGCAACTGGGTGTCGCGCCCGCGAGTTGCGTGATGGTCGGCGATGATCGGCGCGACATCGCCGCCGCGCGCGCTGCCGGCGCCCAATCACTGGCCGTGACCTATGGCTACGGCACACAGGATGATCCGCCGGAGGATTGGTCGGCCGACGGCCTGCTGCACACACCAGCCGATCTCCTGCACTGGCTGGACCAGACCCCGTGAACCCCGAGACCTATTGCCGGGACGTGCTGGACCGGCGCGCCCCGGAGTGGCGCGTGATGTTGAGCTTCGTGCCGGCCGATCAGCGCGCCTTGCTCGAGGCGCTCTACGCGCTGCGGGTGGAAATAGAGGACCTGGTGGTCCACGCAGTCGAACCCGGTGTCGCTGCGGCCAAGCTGCAATGGTGGCGGGATGCGCTGCTGGCTTATCCCGCCGCGACCGAGCATCCCATCCTCATCGCCTTGGCCCAGGCGCAGGGCGCGCGGCTCGATACCTCCCGTTTGCTGGCCTGGTGCGATGGCTGGGGCAGCGAGTTGCAGTATCGCGAGATCGTCGATGAACGCGACCTGGATGATCTGCTGATGCGCCGCGGCGGACAGTTCGGCGCTCTCCTCGCCAGCGCCCTGGACCCTGCGGCAGCGCTCGCGGGCCAGCGCTGGGGCATGCTCGCGGCCTGGCCGCCCCTGCTGCTGCGTCTGCCGCGCCTGGCCACGCGCGGCATCGTGGAACTGCCGGCGGCCTGGTTGCGCCATGCCGATCTCACCGCGACGCAATTCGCCGCAACGCAGCCCGAGGAACCGGTACAGCGGTTTTATGGCAAACTCATCGACCAGATTCGCCGCCGCCACGATGAATTGCACACCACCCATCCCATTTCCGCCGCCGTGCTGCCGCACCGTCTGGAATTGGCGCTGTCGATGCGACGGCTGGAGCGCTGGCAAGGGCATGGCTTCGAGACCAGCGCGGCACAACAACCGCTGCCGCCGCTGCGCCGTCTCGCTATCCTCTGGCGCGCGGCCCGGCAGCACCGCAAAGACGTCCGGCACGACCGGCGTCGCGTCCCTCACCTCTGATTCAAGGTCCAGCCCATGAATGTCCCGGCTCATGCTTTTGACTTCACCGATCGCGTCGTCCTGGTCACGGGCGCCAACAAGGGTATCGGCCGCGCCGTCAGCCTGGCGTTGGCAGAGCATGGCGCGACGGTCATCCTGAGCGGTCGCCGGGTCGGTGAACTGGAGCAGGTCTACGACGCCATCAAGGCCGCCGGCGGCGCCGAGCCGGCGATCGCGCCCCTGAATCTGGAATCTTTGCGCTGGGACGAATGCCAGGGACTGATCGACCAGATCCAGTCCACCTTCGGGCGGTTGGACGGCCTCTTGCACAATGCCGCCCACCTGCACGGCCTGACACCGCTCGTCCACTACCCCATCGAGGAGTGGTACCGCACGCTGCAGGTCAATCTGAATGCGCCGTTTCTGCTGACGCGCTGTTGCTGGCCGCTGCTGATGGCGTCACCCGATGCTGCGGTGCTGTTCAGCAGTGACGCTGCCGGCCGCCGGGGCAAGGCCTACTACGGGGCTTACGGCGTCAGCAAGTTTGCGCTGGAAGGACTGATGCAGACGATGGCTGAAGAAACCGAAGCCAATACGCCAATCCGGGTCAACAGTCTGGACCCGGGACTCGTCGATACCGCCCTGTACCAGTGCATCTATCCCGAACCGGCCCACGCCGACCTGCAGTTGCCTGACGCGGTCTGCCGGCCCTATCTGTTCCTGCTGGGGCCGGGCAGCCGCGGCCTGAGCGGCCAGGCTTTCAGCGTGCGTGATGGCGGTCCCTGGGACGCCTGATCGTCTCCCGCAGCGCGGCGAGGCCGAGTGCCGCGCCCTCTATGCGGCGTGCCAACCGCTGGCGGCCACGCACCCAGACGAGCCGATGGCACGCGACCGGCAAACAAGGGGTGGAATCAGCCGAAGCGCAGGAACACCCGCAGTCGCCGCGCCGCCTCCACATCGAGGCTGTCGGGCAACAGACAGACCGTGCGGGACCGGCGCCGAAAGAGGCTTCGTTCGCCCAGACGGAAATTCAGCACCATCAATCCGCGCACAACCACACTAGTGGGCCGCAGCAGGGCTTCGGCTTGCCGACCATTCGCGAACCGGATGCGCCAGCGATCCTGAGCGATGAATTCTGCAAAGACGATGCGGCCGGGACCAAAATGGCTCCAGAACGTCATCGCAGCAGACCAGAGCCAAGTCAGAAGAAAGGGCATCCGCCATGCCGATGGCGACCAGGCGAGAACCGCCGCCAGCGCCACGCCATAGCCGCAAACAAGAAGCGCCGCAAGCAACCGAGACCATTCAGGCTCGATGCGGCAGGCTCTGGCGAAGGCGTTCAAGCACGCGTTCCCATGCCGGCTCCGGTGAACGCTCGGACGCCAGCACCAGCCGGTAGAGATCGGGATCGGGCAGATCGAGCAAGGCATCAAAAGCCGCCTGATCGTCAGCCGGCGCGTCGATGTGGACAGGCAGATAGGCCAGCAGGAGCTCGTCGAGTTCCTTCATGCCGCGCCGGCAACGCCAGCGCAACCGCCCGAGATCAGCCTCGTTCACGGCCACGGCTCAGCGGCGCAGCACCATGAGCTTCTTGATTTCGCCGATGGCGCGGGCGGGATTGAGGCCCTTGGGGCAGGTGTTGGTGCAGTTCATGATCGTGTGGCAGCGGTAGAGCTTGAAAGGGTCTTCCAGGGCATCGAGCCGCTCACCGATCGCCTCGTCGCGACTGTCGGCGATCCAGCGATAGGCCTGGAGCAGCGCGGCCGGCCCCAAATAGCGGTCGTTCCACCAGTAGCTGGGACAGGAAGTCGAGCAGCACGCACAGAGGATGCACTCGTAAAGCCCATCGAGCTTGGCGCGTTCCTCCTTGGACTGCAGACGCTCGGTATCGGGCGGCGTCGGCGTCTTGGTCTTGAGCCAAGGCTCCACAGACGCATACTGGGCGTAAAAATGCGTGAGATCCGGCACCAGATCCTTGATCACCGCCATGTGCGGCAAGGGATAGATGCGCACGTCGCCCGACACCTCGTCGATGTGCTTGGTGCAAGCCAGCGTGTTGGTGCCGTCGATGTTCATGGCGCAGGAGCCGCAGATCCCCTCGCGACAGGAACGCCGGAAGGTCAGTGTCGGGTCGATCTCGTTCTTGATCTTGATGAGCGCGTCCAACACCATCGGCGCGCAATCGTCCAGATCAATCTCATAGGTGTCCAGGCGCGGATTCTGGCCGGTTTCGGGGTCGTAACGGTAGATCTTGAAACGTTTGATCCGCTTGGCGCCCTGGGCGGCCGGATAGGTCTTGCCGACCTGAACGCGGGAATTGGCAGGCAACTTGAACTCGGCCATGAACGTATCCTCATGCGGCAAGCCGGCGCCAATCCGCCGGTGATCAGCAATTCCTCAGTAAACGCGCGCCTTGGGCGGGACGACCGCGACCTGATCGGTCTGGGTATAGAGATGCACCGGTCGGTAACCGATGCTGATCATACCCTGCGCGTCCATCCAGATCAGCGAATGCTTGAGCCAGTTCACATCGTCCCGCTCCGCGAAATCCTCGCGGGCGTGCGCCCCGCGGCTCTCGGTACGGTTGCGCGCGGCAAACATTGTCGTCATGGCGCAGCCGAGCAGGTTGTCCAGTTCCAGCGTCTCGATAAGGTCGCTGTTCCAGATCAGGCCGCGATCGCGCACCGCGACGTCGGCAAACGAGCGATAGACCTTCTCGATCTGCTCGCAACCTTCCTGCAGCACATCGCCGGTGCGAAACACTGCGGCATAGTTCTGCATGGTGCGCTGCATGTCGAGCCGGATGCGCGCAGTGCTCAGACTGCCCTTGGCATGGCGTAAGCGATCCAGCCGCGCAATCCCCAGCTCGCTCGCCGAAGCCGGCAGCGTCTTGTGAGGCGCGCCGGGGCGAATGAGCTCGGCGCAACGCAGCGCCGCTGCACGCCCGAACACGACCAGGTCGAGCAGCGAATTGGAGCCCAGGCGGTTGGCGCCATGCACGGACACGCACGCCGCCTCGCCGATGGCCATGAGGCCGGGCACCACAGCGTCGGGGTTGCCGTCGCGCAGGGTGACCACCTCGCCATGGAAGTTCGTCGGGATGCCGCCCATGTTGTAGTGCACGGTCGGCAGCACCGGAATCGGCTCGCGCGTGACGTCCACGCCGGCAAAAATGCGCGCCGATTCGGCAATGCCGGGGAGGCGCTCGTTGATCACCTCGGGGCCGAGGTGCTCCAGATGCAGGTGGATGTGATCCTTGTGGGGCCCCACACCGCGACCTTCACGGATCTCGACCGTCATGGCGCGGCTCACCACGTCGCGCGAGGCCAGATCCTTAGCGTTCGGTGCATAGCGTTCCATGAAGCGCTCGCCCTGGGCATTGGTCAGATAGCCACCCTCCCCGCGCACGCCCTCGGTGATGAGGCAGCCGGCACCGTAGATACCTGTCGGGTGGAACTGCACGAACTCCATGTCCTGTAGCGGCAGGCCGGCGCGCAGCACCATGCCGTTGCCGTCGCCGGTGCAAGTGTGCGCTGAGGTGCAGGAGAAATAGCTGCGGCCATAGCCACCGGTCGCGAGCACGGTCATGTGGGCGCGGAAGCGATGAATGGTTCCATCCGACAGATTCAGCGCCGTCACACCGCGGCACACGCCCTCTTCGTCCATGATGAGGTCGAGCGCGAAGTATTCGATGAAGAATTCGGCGTGATGCTTGAGCGACTGCTGGTAAAGCGTATGCAGGATGGCATGGCCGGTGCGGTCGGCCGCGGCACAGGTGCGCTGGGCGATGCCCTGGCCGTAGTGGGTGGTCATGCCGCCGAAAGGCCGCTGGTAAATCTTGCCGGTATCAGTGCGGGAAAACGGCACGCCGTAGTGCTCGAGCTCGAGGATCGCTGGGATGGCCTCGCGGCACATGTACTCGATGGCGTCCTGATCCCCGAGCCAGTCCGAGCCCTTGACGGTGTCGTAGAAGTGAAAACGCCAGTCGTCCTCCCCCATGTTACCGAGCGCGGCCGAAATACCGCCCTGCGCGGCGACGGTGTGCGAGCGGGTCGGGAAGACCTTGGTGATGCAAGCAGTGGCCAGACCCTGCGTGGCCATACCGAAAGTGGCCCGCAGACCCGCCCCGCCGGCGCCGACCACGATGACGTCGTATTTGTGGTCGACGATACGATATGCCTCACTCATCCGATCAGCTCCCGAAGGCGATGCGCAACACGGAAATCACACCCAGCAGACCCAGCAGGAAGCAGGCGGCGCGCACGGCGATCAGCGCGGCCAGTTTGAGTCCCTCGGCATGGACATAGTCCTCGAGAATCACCTGCAGCCCGAGCTGCGCGTGATAAAAAAGCGCAATCAGCAAGGCGACCAGTCCCAGCGTCACATCGGGCCGCGCCACCCAGGCCCGCATGGTGACGTAATCGGCACCGGTCATGGCCACCAGCGAACCGACCAGCCAGAGCAGCAGCGGCACGAGCGCCAGCCCGGTCATCCGCTGCCGCCACCAGTGGTGGGCGCCTTCGTGAGCCGAGCCGAGATGATTGGCGCGGGAAAGCGGTGTGCGCATGTCCATGTTCAAAATCCTCCGGAGAGACCGACTCCCCACGCCAGTGCGGTCAACACCACCGTGCCCACCAAGGTCATCCACCCGCTGCGACGCGCCTGCGACTTCTCGAAACCCATGCCGATGTCCCAGAACAGGTGCCGGATGCCGTTACACAGGTGATAGAACAGCGCGACCGACCAGCCGAACAGAACCAGCAAGCCGATGGGCGAACCAGCCAGGACCTGCGCCGTGGCGAAAGCATCGGGACCGGCGGCGAGTGCCGCGATCCAGGCCACCATGAGGATGCTGCCAACCGACAGCGCCACGCCGGTCGCACGATGGAGGATGGACATCGCCATCGTCAGCGACCAGCGATACACCTGCAGGTGTGGCGACAAGGGACGTGGGTGTTGCACAGATCTCCCTCCCAACGATAAGACAAGCGGGTGGTCGGCCACACGAGCCAGAGCATCCGGCCCGTACCCCAAATCCGGTCAACGACCCAATTTAAGTGCGGCTTGGCCGCGGGGACAGGTTGCGGCCGCAAAGCCGCAGACCATGATCAAAAATCGATGCAGCGCCCGCGACGCTCCCAATCCCCATAACGGGTTGGCTCGGGCCCCTTGGGGCCTCCGATTTCCTCGGGTGGGCTTGGCGGCTGTTGCGCCACCGACTCCGGCGACGCCGTCGCGGGCACCTCTACCGATTCGAGGGCAGTTGTGGTTTCCATTGGCCGTCCCCCGCTTCGACTGCGGCATTTATACTGAAACAGCACCGACCGTGCAAGGCGGCCGCGCGCCGGTCCCGCCTCTGGAACGAAACTTGCGCTATCTTTTCGGCGCCCGTCCTTTACGACAGGAGCCCCCCCGATGAAGCCCGCCTGGACCTCATTTCTGACCGACGTCGGCGCCGAATTCGCAGACGGCAAATTGACCCATTTCGGCAATCCCGAACGGGAGCGCCGCATGGTGCTCGCCGGCCCGGTTCTGGCCGATCTCGACCATCTGGGCTTGCTGGAAGTCCGGGGTCCGGACGCGCGCAGTTTCCTGCAAGCGCAGCTCGCCACCGACGTGGGCAAGGTCTCGGTGGAGCAAGCCTCGTTCGCCTGCTACCTCACGCCGCAAGGCAAGGTAATCGCCAGCTTCATCCTGTTCATGCGCGGCGAGGACTTCTATCTCATGCTGCCGCGTGAGCAGCTCGAGGACTTGCTTACCCGGCTGCGCCGCTTCGTGCTGCGCGCCCGGGTGACGCTCGAAGACGCCTCCGAAGCCCTCATCCGCGTAGGCATTTCAGGAGCGGCGCTGGCCGGTAACCTACAAGACTACATGGGTGGCGCGCTGCCGACCCAGTCCTTCGCAGTGCTCAGCGCTCGGGACACGACGCTCATCGCCCTGCCCGGAGCGCCACGCTGGCTGGCGCTGGCCCCTCTGGCGGAGATGAAAGACCTGTGGCAACGGCTGCAGGTGCACGGCGCGCCGGTGGGTCCGGAGGCATGGGCTCTGCTCGCCATCCAGGCCGGCGAACCCTTCCTCAGCGCCGAAACGGCTGAACAATTCATCCCTCAGATGCTGAATCTCGACGCGCTGGGCGCGATCGGCTTCGGCAAGGGCTGTTACCCTGGGCAGGAAACCGTCACCCGCGTGCGCCACCGCGGCGAGATCAAGCGCCGGTTGCGCATCGGCCTCGCCCAGGCCGACACGGCGCCACGCCCCGGCATGTTGCTCATCCGCGCCGGAGAGGCGGCGGATGAGGCCGCCGGCACCGTGATCGCCGCCGCCCGACATCCCGATGGCGGATACCTGACATTGGCGGTGGTGCGACAGGACGTGCTCGGCACCGGCGACATCACCCTCCCCGAGTGTGGCAACGCCGTCTTCCGGCCGCGCGAGTTGCCCTATCCCCTCCCCGAGCGCTGAAAATTCACTTTCAATCTGCTCATGCTGAGAATCACTGAGTGATGGCAGAGGTGTCGGCTGACTCTGATTATCAGCTGTGTCAGAAACGTGAGGCAGCAATGGGATATGGAGATGAGTGGCGAGAGGAATATGGGCGGAACCGTTACTTGCGCCATTTGCCGGACGCCGCGTTGCGGGACCGGCTGGAGGCTTTGAGCGGCAATCTGTGGTCGACCGATGCCGCCGGCAACGTGACGCCGCCCCGGAGACCCGACCATCGTCATCGCCTCCTTCGATTGATCATCCATACGCTGCTGGAGCACACGGCGCGAGTGGGAACGACCGTTCTCGACTTCAGCGAGCGTGAGATCAGGGAGACGGCAAGTGCGGCCTACAGGCCGCCCCGACTTCGAACCCCATTTACCGGTTCACCGTCCTGCTTCGCGAAGTTTGGCAAGCGGGATCACATCCGCGACGCCTTCGAGCGGGGCTCTTTGCGCATCACGCCGGCTTCCGCCTACGACGACCCTTCCCTCAACGCGGCGCAGGCCGACCAGGAACTCGAGCATTACAGCGTCACGCCGAATGAACATCTGATGTTCCAGCTTCTCGGATTGGACGCGGAAGGCAAAGAAGTCGAGATGCCTGTGCAACACATGGAACTGTTCCGCTATATGCTGGTACGGAATTTTTATGTCTGGTGCTGCAGTCTCGGCTACGATGCCCGCCTATTTCATGACTTCGAGGCAGACGCCGTACTTATCGTCCGGGACAAGACAGCCTTTCAAAAAGGCCTTTCAGCGGCGGTGCAAAAGCAGCTCCCAGATGCAAAGCAGATCGACGGAGAATTCAATTACTACGACCCCTATACCATCCGACGCGAACAGCTCACGCCCATGTTTAGCAAGAACATCCGCCACCTCTATCAGAACGAATACCGCTTCGCTTGGACGATGCCCGAGCACTCGATGCTTGCCCCGTTTTTTGTCGAACTCGGGCCACTCAATGACATTGCCGAGTTCTTCGAGCTTGCTTGAAACCAGGTCGCAATCCAATGCTCTGCGCGCTTTTTTTCCAGAGGCGCTGATGTAAGCATGCCCGCCCACCGCAAACACCTGCAGCACCCTGACTCGCGGACGCGACACTCACCGGCAGTGCGCCCCGCATCAGGAGGCGCCCGATGAAAGCGCCTGCGCGTATCGCACCGCTGGGCGATTGCGCCCTGCAAATCACCCTCGGCACGCGGCTCGGCGATGTCACGAATGCAAAGGTCCACGCGCTGGCGCGGCGGATTCGTGCCGCTGCGCTGCCCGGCCTGCGCGACCTCGTGCCGGCCTACACGACGCTGACGCTGCACTACGATCCACTGACGTGGACGCACGACACGCTCTGTCGCGCGCTGACAGCACTGCTCACGGAGCAGGACGAGGTGGCCGATGCGTCCGCACCACCGCGTGAAGTCCGTATCCCGGTTTGTTACGGCGGGGAGTACGGTCCGGACCTGATCACGGTCGCGGCTCACGCAGGGCTTCCCACCGAAACCGTGATCCAGCGCCACACCGGCGCGCTGTACCGGGTCTATTTCCTTGGCTTCACGCCGGGATTTGCCTATCTGGGCGGGCTCGATCCAAGGCTTGCCATGGCGCGCAAGGCCACGCCGCGCGCCTGCGTACCTGCCGGCTCGGTGGGCATCGCCGGCGCGCAGACGGGCGTGTATCCACAGGCCACGCCGGGCGGCTGGCAGATCATCGGCCGTACGCCGCTGACGCTCTTCGATCCCGGGCGCTCGCCGCCCTGTCTGCTGGCGCCCGACGACCGGGTGCGCTTCGTCGCGATCGAGCCAGCTGCTTTCGACAGGCACGCCAGCGCGCCATGATTCACGTCGAAGCCCCCGGCCTGCTCACCACGGTGCAGGATCTCGGCCGCTGGGGATACCAGCACCTGGGGCTGGCGCCGGGAGGGGCGATGGATGTCGATGCGGCGCGCATCGCCAATCTGCTGGTCGGCAATGATCCGGGCGCGGCGGTGCTTGAAATCACACTGGCGGGTCCTCGCCTCGCGTTGGACAGCGGCGCCTGGATCGCCTGGACCGGTGCCCCCTCCGCCATCACTTTGAACGACACCAATCTGCCTGGCTGGCGACCCGTGTGGGCACCGGCCGGCAGCTATCTGCATTGGGGTGGTCTGTATCGAGGGTGCCGAGGCTATCTCGCCGTGAGCGGCGGGATCGCGGTTCCCCTCGTGCTCGGCAGCCGCAGCACCGACCTGCGCGCCGGCATCGGCGGCCTGGAAGGACGCGCATTGCAGACGGGCGACCGTTTGCCGATCGGTGCGCTCCGCCGGCCGGGGGCTGGGGCGCACGCCCATGCCTTCTGGCCCGACTGGTGGGTCCGCCACGACATCCTGCCACTGGGCCAGCCGGTCACGCTGCCGTTCATCCCCGGCCCAGATTGGGAAAGGTTGCCCGACTCGGCGCGCGAAGCATTGACGACGGGTGCCTTTCGCGTTAGTCCTCGATTCGACCGCATGGGCCTGCGCCTGTCCGGTCCTGCCCTGCCCGCACCAACGGACCCCGAACGACTATCGGCCGGGGTGACCTGCGGCACGCTGCAACTGCCGCCCGATGGCCAGCCGATCCTGCTCGGCGTCGACCACCAGACCACCGGTGGCTATCCTGTGCTGGGAACCATAGCCCGCATCGCCCGCTCCCGTCTGGCGCAACTGCGCGCGGGAGATGCCGTCGCGTTCCGACCACTGCCGATCGGCGCGGCACAGGCACTGCATCGCCGTCATGAGCGAAACATCAGCCGGCTGGCGGTCGCGCTCGAAATGGCACCATGCATCGCCGATCGCGCGTGCTCGCCGTAGAACACCCGTCATCGCAAAGGAGGCATCGCCATGCGAATCATTCACACCATGCTGCGCGTCACCGACCTCGAACGGTCCTTGGCGTTCTACACCGCAGTCATGGGCATGCGGCTGTTGCGCCGGCAGGATTATCCGGAGGGCCGCTTCACACTGGCCTTCGTCGGCTACGGAGAGGAAGCCGACACGGCGGTTATCGAACTGACCCATAACTGGGACACGGATCGCTACGAACTGGGCAATGCTTTCGGCCACATCGCCATTGCGGTCGACGACATCCGTCAAACCTGCGAACAGGTTCGCGCTCGCGGCGGGACCATCACCCGCGAGCCGGGGCCCATGAAACACGGCCACACCCTGATCGCCTTCATTCGTGACCCAGACGGATATGCCATTGAATTGATAGAGAAACACAGCTGAACCGGCCATGTCGTGGCGGCTTGCGATTGCATCGCGGCAGCCGCTCGCCTATGGTAGACCTTCAACTTGCCCCCGGCCCCGGCCTCGCGTTTACAACCCCGCCTGAGCGGCGGCATCCACTGACGCAGCCGGGATCGACATCACGTTCATCCCATCAGGAGAGCGACAATGATCCATACCTTGCCCGAACTGCCCTACGCCATGGATGCGCTGCAGCCGCATCTGTCGAAGGAAACCCTGGAATACCACTACGGCAAGCACCACAAGGCCTATGTGGATACGCTCAACAGCCTGATTCCCGACACCGAATACGCCGACCTCAGCCTGGAAGACATCATCCGCAAGGCAACCGGCAAGCTGTTCAACCAGGCCGCGCAGGTCTGGAATCACACCTTCTACTGGCACTGCCTGTCACCCAACGGTGGCGGCGAGCCCACCGGCGCGCTGGCCGAGGCGATTGCCAAGAGCTTCGGGTCCTTTGCCGATTTCAAGAAAGCCTTCACCGATCAGACCATTGCCAATTTCGGCTCCGGCTGGGGCTGGCTGGTCAAGAAATCCGACGGGACCCTCGCCATCGTCGAGACGTCCAACGCCGCCACGCCGCTAACCGACACCACGGTCGTTCCCCTGCTCACCTGCGACATCTGGGAACATGCCTACTACATCGACTACCGCAACGCGCGTCCCAAGTACATGGAAGCATTCTGGAATCTGGTAAACTGGGATTTTGTAGCGAAAAACTTCGCCGCCTGATCCGCGCCAAACGAGCAAGTGGTGGGGCCGTCGGTCGCCGATGGTCCCACCTTTCTTTTTCGAGTATCAGGATCACTCGGCAACCGCAATCGATCACGGAAGAAGCGCCGAGAAAGGGCCGCCATGAACGAGCATCTGATGTCGACTTATGCCCGCCTGCCCGTCGCTTTCGCGCGGGGCGCAGGCGCCTGGCTCTGGGATGAACGGGATCGACGCTACCTCGACGCCTTGAGCGGCATCGCGGTTTGCGGCTTGGGCCATGCCCACCCCGACATCGCCGCTGCCGTGTCCGAGCAGGCTGCTACGTTGCTGCACACGTCCAACCTGTATCGCATTCCGCTACAGGAAACCCTCGGCGCGCGACTGTGCGAGCTTTCGGGCATGGATCGGGTGTTTTTCTGCAACTCGGGTGCCGAGGCCAACGAAGCGGCCATCAAGCTGGCCCGCCGTCTGGGGCATGCACAGGGCGTCGGCCTGCCGCGCATCGTGGTGATGGAAGGCGCTTTCCACGGTCGCACGCTGGCGACCTTGACCGCCACGGCCAATGCCAAGGCCCAGCAGGGTTTCGAACCCTTGGTGGAAGGCTTTGTTCGTATCCCCTTCGGCGATCTGGGCGCGCTGGAGGGGCTGGCAGCCGAGGGGAGCGGCATCGTCGCGGTGCTGCTGGAACCGATCCAGGGTGAAGGCGGCATCCGCATCGCCTCACCCGAGTATCTGCAGGGCGTGCGCCAACTCTGCGACCGACAGGGCTGGCTGATGATGGTCGATGAAATCCAGTCCGGCATGGGCCGGTCGGGTGCATGGTTCGCCCATCAGCTCGCAGGCATCGTGCCGGATGTCATGACACTGGCCAAGGCCCTCGGCAACGGGGTGCCGATCGGTGCCTGTCTGGCTCGCGGCGCTGCAGCCGAAGCCCTGCAACCCGGCAGCCACGGCACCACCTTCGGCGGCAACCCCCTCGCCTGCCGCGCAGCGCTGACCGTGCTCGACGTGCTCGACCGCGAACAGTGGATCGGCAGCGTTTCGACGCGCGCCCATCAACTGGTCGATGCGCTGCGCGATGCCTTGGCCGATTTGCCGATCGTGCGCGACATCCGTCACCAGGGTTTTCTGATCGGCATCGAACTGGATCGACCGGCGCCGACCTTGCCGGCCCTGGCGCTGGAGGAAGGCATCCTGATCAACGTGACGGCAGAAAAAGTTATCCGGCTGCTGCCGCCGCTGATCTGGACGGATGAACACACCCGTTATCTGGTCCCGCGCCTGCGCCGCGTGCTGGACGTTTTTCTCAGTCAAGGATGACTTGGTCGTGACGGTTCGCCATTTCCTGACCCTGCTCGATTTCACGGCCGATGAACTCAAGGCCCTGCTCGCGCGCGCCCATGTGCTCAAGGCCATGCATCGACGTGGTGAAACACATCTGCCTCTGCAGCACAAGACCTTGGCCATGATTTTCGAGAAGGCGTCCACCCGGACGCGGGTGTCCTTCGAAGCCGGGATGACGCAGCTCGGTGGTCATGCACTGTTCCTGTCGCCACGGGACAGTCAATTGGGGCGCGGCGAGCCCATCGCTGACACAGCCCGCGTCATTTCCTCCATGGTGGATGCTGTCATGATCCGCGCGCACCGCCACGACATGGTGGAGTCCTTCGCCGCGCATTCCCGCGTGCCGGTGATCAACGCCCTGACCGACCAACATCATCCCTGTCAATTGCTCGCCGACCTGCAGACCTACGAGGAACACCGCGGCTCGATCGCCGGCCGCACGGTGGCTTGGATCGGCGATGGCAACAACGTCTGCCAGTCCTATGTTCATGCCGCGATGCGCTTCGGCTTCGAGCTCCGCATCGCCTGCCCAGAAAACGACGCTCCGGACGCCGCGCTGCTGCGCGCAGCGGGGTCGCGGGTGACGGTCCTGCGCGATCCGCGCCAGGCCGCGCGGGACGCGGACCTGATCGTCACCGATGTCTGGGCCAGCATGGGTCAGGAAACCGAGCAGGCCGAACGCGGCGCGCGCTTTGCGCCCTATCAGGTCGATGCGGCCTTGATGGCCCTGGCGCGTCCCAATGCCCTGTTCATGCATTGCCTCCCGGCGCACCGCGGCGAGGAAGTGGCGACCGAGGTCATCGACGGCGCGCAGAGCGTGGTGTGGGACGAAGCGGAAAACCGCCTGCATGCGCAGAAAGCGTTGCTGGAGTTCCTGCTTGCGGCACCCCGACCACTGGTCGGTTCGACTTGAAGAGAAGAAAGGCATCCTTCATGGACGATCCTTTGGTCGAGATTCGGAATCTGACGTTCAGACGCGGCCGACGCGTGATCTTCGACGGCATCGATCTCGTCATTCCGCGCGGCAAGATCACCGCCGTCATGGGGCCGAGTGGCACCGGCAAGACCACCCTGCTGCGGCTCATCGGCGGACAATTGCGCCCCGAGGCGGGCAGCGTGCGCATCGATGGCGTCGCGGTGCCGGATCTGGGGCGCACGGCACTCTATGCCTTGAGACGGCGCATGGGCATGCTGTTCCAGAGCGGTGCCTTGCTCACCGATCTCTCGGTTTTCGAAAACGTCGCCTTCCCGCTGCGCGAGCATACCGATCTGCCCGAAGCGCTGGTGCGCGACGTCGTGTTGATGAAACTGGAACTGGTGGGCTTGCGCGGCGCCTGGAGACTGATGCCGGATGAGCTCTCCGGGGGCATGGCCCGGCGGGTCGCTCTCGCTCGCGCGATCGTGCTCGACCCGATGATGATTTTGTACGATGAACCCTTTGTCGGCCTGGATCCGATTTCCATGGGCGTGGTTGTGCGCTTGATCCGCCGCCTCAACGATGCGCTCGGTTTGACCTCGATCATCGTGACTCACGACGTGCACGAAGTCACGGCCATAGCGGACATGTGCTACCTGTTATCGGAAGGCAAGGTCATGGGCGCAGGATCGCCGCAGACCCTCGCGCAATCGGATTCGGAATGGGTGCGGCAATTCATGAACGGCTTGGATGACGGACCCGTGCCCTTCCATTATCCTGCCCCCGACCTTGCGCATGACCTGCTGGGAGACGCCGTCTGATGACCCAGCGACCGATGACCCTCACCGTGATTGCTGACATGCTGGCCGGGCTCGGCCGCAGCACACTGTTCCTGCTACGGGTCATTGCAGGGCTGCCCTCGCTGGTATTGCGCCCCAGCCTCGTCATCCAGCAGCTCTACGCCGTGGGTGTGCTGTCGCTGATCATCATCATCGTCTCGGGAACCTTCGTCGGCATGGTGCTCGGACTGCAGGGCTACAACACGTTGCGCAATTTCGGGGCGGCCGAATCCCTCGGCGTGATCGTGGCCCTGTCGCTGATGCGGGAACTGGGTCCGGTGGTCACCGCGCTGCTGTTCGCCGGCCGGGCCGGCTCGGCGGTGGCGGCCGAAATCGGTCTGATGCGCGCGACCGAGCAGCTCTCGGCAATGGAGATGATGGCCGTCGATCCGGTGCGTCGTGTGGTGGTGCCACGCTTTCTTGCCGGGATGCTCTCTATGCCCCTGCTCTCGACCATCTTCACGGCTTTGGGAATCTTCGGCGGCTACCTGGTGGGCGTGGAACTACTCGGCGTGGATGCAGGAGCCTACTGGGGGCAGATCCAAAACGCCGCGACCTTCGAGGACGACGTGCTCAACGGCATCATCAAAAGCCTGGTTTTCGGTATCGTGGTGAGCTGGATTGCCGTCTATCAGGGCTACCACAGCCTACCGACCTCGGAAGGCGTGAGCCGGGCCACCACCAGCACTGTCGTGGTGTCATCCTTGGCGATTCTGGCGCTCGATTTCATCCTGACCGGCCTGATGTTTACAGGAGATTGACATGAACCAGACCCGCCTGATGGAACTGGTGGTGGGGCTCTTTATCTGCCTCGGCCTCGCGGCCACCTTCCTGTTGACACTGCAGGTGAGTACGCAGAACGATCTGGCGGCCAACAGGTCATACACGCTCAAGCTTCGTTTCGACAATGTCGGCAGCCTGCGCGTGCGAGCGCCGGTGACTCTGGCAGGGGTACGGATCGGGCGGGTAACCTCGGTGGACGTCGATCCCGAAAGCTTTCAGGCCGAAGTCGAAGTCGAGATCGACCAGCGCTTCGACAAGCTTCCCACTGACAGCAGCGCTTCCATCCAGACGGCTGGCATCCTGGGTGAGCAATACATTGCGATCCAGCCCGGCGGGGCGATGGATAACCTGAAGGACGGCGACCGCATCAATTTCACGCAGTCGGCAATCGTCCTGGAGAATCTCATCGGGCGTTTTCTCGCCCAGAGCAGTACAGAGTCCGAGCAGAAATAATACGAATCCAGAAAAGGAGAGCTCATGCGCGCCATCATCGCCTTGCTGATCTTTTCCCTGTCGGTGCCGGCCTGGGGCCAGGATCCGCTCCGAACCGACAATCCGGCTCAGTTCATCCAGACACTGATGGACCGGGTATTGGACCAGATCAAGACAGAACGGCCGCGCCTACAGAATGACCGTCAAGCCCTGCGCCAACTCGTCAACGAGGGCATCGTGCCGCATGCGGATTTCCGCACCACCTCACGCTTGGTGCTGGGCCCGTTCTGGGACCAGGCCTCCGACGCCCAGAAAGCCGCATTCATAGAAGCTTTCCAGGACATGCTGATGCGCACTTACGCTGATGCTCTGCTGTCCTATGAGGACCAGCCCATTCGGGTCAAACGTCCGGCCAGCGGTTATTTCGATTGGGACAAGTCGGTTCCAACTGAAATCATCATGAAAGACGGCCGCCCCGTTCAGGTCAAGTATTATCTCTATCGCAACCCCCAAGGCGAATGGAAAGTCTATGACGTGGTAGCCGAAAACGTCAGCTTCATCATGAGCTACCGCAACGTCCTGCAGGACGATGCCCGCCGACTGGGTCTGGACGGACTGATCCAGAAGATGCGTAGCCAGACCATTCCTGTAGCTCAGACCAATGCCCAGAAAAGCTGATCCCAGTGAAGACGTGGCCCTGACGTGCGCCGATGGAAACGCGATTCGCGTCTCCGGGGTACTGACCTTCGCCTCCGCCCGCCACGCCATTGAAGCCTTTCGTCCTTATTGCCAGCAACAGACCATAAAGCCTTTGCTGCTTGATCTTGCCGCGGTTACTCGCATGGACAGCGCCGGCTTGGCACTTCTGTTGCAATGGAAACGGATGGCCCATGCTGCAGGGCAACCGCTGCAGTTTTCGGCGCTGCCCGAGCAGGCGCGCAATCTCGCCGTGGTATTCGGCGTCGCCGATCTGATCGATTCGAGCAGCACCCACTGATCCGCTCCCGGCGCCTCGGGACGGATGAGCCTGCCGTTCCGGGAGCCCGTATGAACGAGATCGTTTCGCCACCTGCCGACCCCATCCAGGCGCTACTGGCCGATATGGAGACCCTGCGAGCCCTGCTGGAAGAAATACTGCGCGAGCAGACGACATGGCCGTTGGTGGAGCGGTTCAGAAACGCCCATCGGCTCGCCGAAGCACGCCGCAGTGGCTCTCCGGAGGCCGAGCGAATGCTTTGTGCCGAGCTTGCCGCGCTATCGACCCATGAAGCAGTCGAGTTCACCTACGCGTTCTCATCCTACTTCCAATCGGTGAACATCGCCGAAAAGGTGCATCGCCTGCGCCGGCGGCGGCATTATGCCCGCGAATTGACCACGCCCCAGCCGGAAAGCCTCCTGGACATGGTCACGCGCCTGCGCGAGTCCGGGATGCTCTTGGCCGATCTCGATGCGCTGCTGCAGCGCCTGTGGGTCGAGCCGGTCTTCACCGCCCACCCCACCGAGGCACGCCGGCGCACCTTGCTGCAGAAGCAGCAGTGGATCGCCCAGCGCTTAGTTGAACGCCTCAATCCCAACCTCACACCGCAGGAATCGGCCGGCATCCTCGAAAACATCCGCATGCACCTGACGGCGGCGTGGCAGACGGACAGCGATCCGGACATCCGACCCACAGTCGACGACGAGCACGAGCATGTCCTGTTCTTCCTGCTGCAGGTCATCTACCGCATCGTGCCGGCATTCTACGAGGAACTGGAGGCAGCGGTCCGCCAGGTCTACGGCCCGCCCGCGCAGGATTATGTATCCCACCCGCTGCTGCGTTTTGCGTCCTGGGTCGGCGGCGACATGGACGGCAATCCCAATGTCTCGGCTGCCAGCATCCGGCGCGTGCTGGAACGCCAGCGCAGCGAGATCCTCGCCCGTTACCGCGGCGAACTGAATGAGCTGTATCGCGAGCTGAGCCAATCGCTGACGCGGGTCGGCATCAGCGACGCCCTACGCCAACGCATCGATGCCTACGGCGTGCAATTCCCCGAGCGGCTGGCCAGCATCGCCCCGCGCCATCGCGCTATGCCCTACCGGGTGATGCTGCGGCTCATGGACGCACGCCTCGCGGCGACCCTGCGCGACACCGACGGCGCCTATCCCGATGCCGCCGCGTTTCTGGATGATGTCCGCCTCATGGCCGACAGCCTGGAAGCGAACAAGGGCCGCCATGCGGGGCTGTTCCTGGTGCGGCGTCTCGTGCGGCGCGTCGAGACCTTCGGCTTTCACGCCATGACGCTCGACGTACGTCAGGACAGCCTGGTGCATCGGCGCGTCATCGGTCAGTGCCTGGGTCTCCCGGACTGGCTGGACCGCTCCGCCGAGGAGCGCCTTGTCGTATTGCGGCGGGCGCTGGTCAGCGCCGATCCGCCGCGCATCCCGGCCGATCTTGAGGTCGAACAGACGCTGGCCGTGTTTCAGGCCATCCGCGACGTGCGCAGCCGGCACGGCCAAAACGCCATCGGCCCCTACATCGTCAGCATGACGCAGGGCGCCGACGACATTCTGTCGGTCCTGCTGCTGGCGCGCTGGGCGGGTCTGGGGCGGGATGGGGAGGTGCCGCTGGATGTGGCGCCGCTGTTCGAAACCATCGGCGATCTGGAGCACGGCCCGGGCATCATGACCGCGCTGTTCGACGAACCGGTCTACCGCGCCCACCTCGAGCATCGCCATCGGCGCCAGATCATCATGTTAGGCTATTCCGACAGCAACAAGGACGGCGGCTTCGCCTGTTCCCGCTGGAGCGTACAGCGCGCCCAGGGAGCCTTCGTCGAGGTGGCGGCAGCGGCCGAGGTGGAACTGACGCTGTTCCATGGCCGGGGCGGCACGGTGAGCCGCGGCGGCGGCAAGACCCACAAGGCCGTCCTGTCCTCACCACCCGGCGCGGTGGCCGGTCATCTCCGCGTCACCGAACAGGGCGAGATCATCAACGAAAAATTCGGCTTGCGCGGCATCGCCATTCGCACGCTGGAACAGACCGTCAGCGCCGTCGCGCTCGCGACCGCCCAGCCGCGACCTGCCGACGATGACTTGCGCCGCGCAGTCATGGAGCGGATCTCCGCCGAGAGTCGCCTGCGTTACCGGGAGCTGGTCGATCACCCGGACTTCATGACCTTCTTCCGCCATGCCACGCCCATCGATGTCATCGAACGCATGCAGATCGGCTCGCGGCCAGCCTCGCGCCGTCAGATGGCCGGTGTCAAGGATCTGCGCGCCATTCCATGGGTATTTTCGTGGTCGCAGAACCGCTATCTCTTCACCGGCTGGTACGGTCTCGGTCATGGCTTACAAGCGGCGATGGCCGAGTTCGGCGCGGACACACTGTCCCGCCTAGCGCGCGACTGGCTGTTTTTTGGCAACCTGCTGGATGACGCCGAGATGGTATTGATCAAGGCGGATCTGGGTATCGCCGAGCGTTATGCGCAGCTCGTCCCGGCTTCCGCCAGCCACCTGGCCGGCCAGATTCGCGCGGCCTACGACGACACGGTAGCCGCGGTGTTCCGACTCAAGGGCACCAGCGCGCTATTGGAACAGGACCGCATCCTGCAGCGCTCGATCCGCACCCGCAATCCCTATCTCGACCCCGTCAGCCTGCTGCAGGTCGAACTCCTGGCGCGCTGGCGCGCTGGCAACCGGCAGGACGATGCGCTTTTTCGCGCCCTCGTGATCACCGTGAACGCCATCTCCCTGGGCTTGCAGAACACCGGTTGATCCGTCCGTCCCGGTTCTCTCGAGACACAAAAAAACGCCGCTCGAAAGCGGCGTTGGATTTTGCCGGCGAACAATGTCTCTCATGAGGGCGCATTGATCGCCTTCATGCTGAGGCGAATGCGCCCCTGGCGGTCGACTTCCAGTACCTTCACGTCGATGACATCGCCTTCTTTCAGCTTGTCGCTGACCCGCTCGACCCGCTCGTCGGATATTTGCGAAATATGCACCAGTCCGTCGCGGCCGGGGAGAATGGTGACGAAGGCGCCGAAGTCCATCAGCTTGCTGACGCGACCCTGATAGACCTTACCCACCTCCACATCTGCGGTGATGAGCTCGATGCGCTGACGGGCAGCTTCGGCGTCGGCCCGGTCGACCGAGGCGATCTTGACCGTGCCGTCGTCGGTAATGTCGATCGTGGTGCGCGTCTCCTCGGTGATCTGACGAATCGTTGCGCCGCCCTTGCCGATCACGTCGCGGATCTTCTCGGGATTGATATGCATGGTGAGGATGCGCGGCGCCCATTCCGACATCTCCTCGCGCGCGCGGTCGATGACCTTGGCCATCTCGCCGAGAATATGCAGCCGACCTTCGCGGGCCTGCTCGAGCGCCGCCGACATGATTTCGCGGGTGATCCCGTTGATCTTGATGTCCATCTGCAGTGCGCTGATGCCGCGCTCGCTACCGGCCACCTTGAAATCCATGTCGCCCAGATGATCTTCGTCTCCCAAGATGTCGGAAATCACGGCAAACCGATCACCATCCTTAATCAGACCCATGGCGATCCCGGCTACGGGTGCCTTGACGGGCACGCCGGCATCCATCAGCGACAGACTGGTTCCGCACACCGTCGCCATGGAACTTGAGCCGTTGGATTCGGTGATCTCGGACACCACGCGGATGGTGTAGGGGAAGGTGCTCATATCGGGCAAAATGGCTTCGATGGCGCGGCGGGCCAAGCGGCCATGGCCGATTTCGCGGCGTTTGGGCGAGCCCATGAAACCGGTCTCGCCAACACTGTAGGGTGGGAAATTGTAGTGGAGCATGAATGGCTCCTTGCGCTCGCCCTCGATCGCGTCGATGACTTGCGCGTCCCGTGCGGTGCCCAGCGTCGTGACCACGATGGCCTGCGTTTCGCCGCGTGTGAACAGCGCCGAGCCGTGGGTGCGCGGCAGGAATCCGACTTCGATGCTGATCGGTCGCACGGTCTTGAGATCGCGACCGTCGATGCGCGGCGCGCCGTTCAGAATCCGCTCGCGGACGATGCGCTTCTCCAGGTCGGCAAAGGCTTTCTTGACAGCGACCTCAGTGAACACGCCATCGTTCACCACGAGCTCGGTCACCGCCCGCTGGCGCAGCTCAGCAATGGCGCCCTGACGCGCCTGCTTTTCCGACACACTGTAGGCTTGGCTGAGCGCGCTTTCGACCAGTGCCGACACGGCCGTGATGACCGACTCGTCGGCCTTGTGCGGCTGCCAGTCCCAGGCCGGTTTGCCGGCCTCGGCGGCAAACTCATGAATGGCGCGCACGGCGGCCTGCATCTCAGCATGGCCGAATAGCACGGCGCCGAGCATGACCGACTCGGGCAGCTCGCGCGCGCCGGATTCCACCATTAGCACGGCCTGTTCGGTTCCGGCAACCACCAGATCCAAATCAGAGCGCTCGAGCTGGCGGGCAGTAGGGTTCAGCACATACGCGCCGTTGACGTAACCCACCCGCGCAGCGCCCAAGGGGCCCTGAAACGGGATGCCCGAGATCGCGAGGGCTGCCGAAGCACCCAGCAGCGCCGGAATGTCGGGGTCGATCTCCGGATTGAGCGACTTCACGGTGGCGATGACCTGGACTTCGTGATGGAAGCCCTTGGGAAACAGCGGACGCAACGGACGGTCGATGAGACGGGAAGTGAGCACTTCCTTTTCGGACGGACGCCCTTCGCGCTTGAAGAACCCGCCCGGAATGCGGCCGGCGGCGTAGGTCCGTTCCTGATAGTTGACCGTGAGCGGCAGGAAATCGACCCCGGGCGAAGGTTCGGTCCGACCCACCACGGTCACCAGAACCACGGTGTCCGCCATACTGACCAGCACCGCGCCTGTCGCCTGCCGGGCGATGCGCCCGGTCTCCAGCGTGACCTCATGCTCGCCGTACTGAAATCGTTTTACAGTGATTGTCACAGTGTTTCCTTACCAACCCGACCCGTGATAAGAGATCGCCCCAGCGCAAGCCAAGTTCAACGGCGCAGACCCAGCCGGCCGATCAGTTCCTGGTAACGCGCCGCATCGGTCTTCTTAAGGTAGTCCAGCAGCTTGCGGCGCTGGCTGACCAGCTTGAGCAAACCGCGGCGCGAGTGATGATCCTGTTTGTGAACGGCGAAATGTCCGGCCAGGTGCTCGATGCGCCGGGTCAGCAGCGCCACCTGCACTTCCGAAGAGCCGGTGTCGCGGGCATTACGCTGGAAACCGGCAACGACTTCGGCCTTGGTCTGGTCTGAAAGAGACATGTAACAAAACTCCTTAAAGCGATCTTTCGCTAAAAACAATTAATTATATCTTTTTCCGCGACTTCACAACAAGCCGTCGAGTCGGCTTTTTCGCTCATGCATGCATCAGCCGCCGCGGAGCGCAGCGCCCATCTGGCAGCATCTCACCCATCCCCAAGAATCGTTTGCCGGGCCCGTAAAGCCGCACGGTCGTACCTGCGGGCTCGGTACTTGGCACAGTCACTGCGCTGCCCTGCCCGAGATACAACGCCAACGTCTCGTTCACAGCAAGGGCGGGATAGTGCTGCAGTGCCGCATCCAGAGGCATCAGCAGCGCATCGAGCGCGGCGAATGATCCAGCCTCCGCACAGCGCTGCAACGCGGCCATGTCATGACTGCCATCATCGAGCGCAAAAGGACCGAGCGCCACGCGGCGCAAAGCGTGCACGTGCGCCACGGTGCCGAGCGCCATCGCGACATCCTCGACGAGGGTACGCACATAGGTACCCTTGCTGCATCGTACCCGCAACGTCGCCTCGACGCCCGATTGTGACAATACACTCGCGGCGTAGATGTGAACCCGGCGCGGCGGCCGTTCCACGGCCTTGCCCTGACGGGCGAGCCGATAGAGTCGCTCACCCTCGTGCTTCAGCGCGGAATACATGGGCGGAATCTGGTCGATCTCGCCGATGAAGCGCTCCAGCACGGCCGGCAATGCCGCCAGACGATCCGCATCAATGGGCCTGGTCTCGACCAGCTCACCTTCGCGATCGCCGGTGGTCGTGCGTGCACCGAACCGGCAAACCACCTCATAGCTCTTGTCGGCGTCGAGCAGATAGCCACAGACCTTGGTCGCTTGGCCAAAACAAATCGGCAAAAGCCCTGTCGCCAAGGGATCGAGGCTGCCGGCATGACCGCCCTTGGCCGCGCCATAGAGCCAGCGCACCTGCTGCAGGGCCTTGTTGCTAGAAATTCCCAACGGCTTGTCGAGCAGGAGAATACCGTCGACAATCCGCCGCTTGCGTGGCACCGACCGCAAGGAGCCACCTGCGCTCATGGCGATTCTGTGCCTTCCGACGCCTCGGCACGCCGATCATCCGCGGCTCGTATCTTGGCGATCAACGCGTTCATACGCTGGCCATGGTCCAACACTTGGTCGTATTGAAAATGCAGTTGCGGAATCGCGCGCAGACGCAGCCGCCGACCCAACAGCCCCTGCAGCGATCGCGCGGCATGCTGCAGGATCGACAGCCTCTCCTCGATGCCCGTCACCCGCCCGAGGAAAGAAACGAATACGGTGGCGTGGGACAGATCCCGCGCCACCTTCACCTCTGTCACTGTCACCGGCCCCAGCCGCGGCTCCTTGACCTCATCACGGATCAACTCGCTCAGCTCCTGGCGTAACTGCTCGGCCACCCTCAAGGTGCGCGAAAAATCCTTTGGCATGTCAGGCCGGCACCTCGATGCGTTGATAGACCTCGATCTGATCGCCGGGCTGCACATCGTTGTAGTTACGCACGGCGATGCCACACTCGGTACCGGCCCGGACTTCGTTGACGTCGTCCTTGAAACGGCGCAGTGATTCGAGTTCACCCTCGAACACCACGACATTGCTGCGCAGCACCCGGATCGGACAGTTCCGCCGAACCACGCCTTCCATCACCAGACAGCCGGCAACGGCGCCCATCTTGGATGAGCGGAATACGTCACGCACCTCGGCGATACCCACGATTTCTTCCTTGACCTTGGGCGCCATGAGACCGGTGATGGCGTTCTTCACCTCTTCGAGCGCCTGGTAGATGACACTGTAATAGCGCACATCGGTGCCAGTTTCGCTGATCAGCCGCCGCGCTGCCGCATCCGCCCGCACGTTGAAGGCGATGATGATGGCCGAGGATGCCACGGCCAAATTGACGTCGGATTCGGTGATACCGCCGAGTCCGCGCGCGACGACGTTGACTTTAACTTCTTCATTGGACAAACCCACGAGCGCATCGCTCAAGGCTTCGACCGAGCCCTGCACGTCGGCCTTGACGATGAGATTGACCTGCTGCAGGTTGCCCTCTTCCAGGCGGTTGAAAACATCCTCGAGCTTGGCCGTGGCCTGCTTGGCCAGACGAACGTCACGGAATTTCCCCTGGCGGTACAACGCAATCTCGCGCGCCTTGCGCTCGTCGCCCACCACCATGAAGTCATCCCCGGCATTGGGCGTGCCTGACAGACCGAGAATCTGCACCGGAATCGACGGGCCCGCCCGGGTAACCGGCCGGCCGTTCTCGTCGAACATGGCGCGCACCCGCCCCCATTCCTGGCCGCACAGCAGCACATCGCCTCGCTCCAGCATGCCCTTCTGCACCAGCACGGTCGCCACCGAACCGCGTCCTTTTTCGACACTGGATTCGATCACCACACCCGCTGCCGGGCCCTGCGCGACGGCGGTAAGTTCCATGACCTCGGCCTGCAACAGCACGGCCTCGAGCAAAGCGTCCATGTTGGTGCCCTGCTTGGCGGACACGGGAACGAACATCGACTCGCCGCCCCAATCCTCAGGCACCACGCCATGCTGGACCAGTTCGTTCTTGATGCGCTCGAGATCGGCACCGGACTTATCGATCTTGTTGATCGCCACGATGATCGGCACCTGCGCCGCCTTGGCGTGCTGGATGGCCTCGATGGTCTGCGGCATCACGCCGTCGTCGGCCGCCACCACCAGGATCACGATGTCGGTCACCCGCGCCCCACGAGCGCGCATGGAAGTGAATGCCGCGTGGCCAGGCGTATCGAGAAAGGTAATCATGCCGCGCGGCGTACTGACGTGATAGGCACCGATGTGTTGGGTGATGCCTCCGGCTTCCCGATCGGCCACCTTGCTGCGGCGAATGTAGTCCAGCAGCGTGGTCTTGCCGTGGTCCACGTGGCCCATCACCGTCACCACCGGCGCCCGCGATACGGCTTCGATCTGTTGACCGTCGCTCTCGCTGAGCAGGGTTTCCTCCAGCGCCGACTCCTTGAGCAGCTTCGGCGTGTGGCCCATCTCGTCGACCAGGAGAGACGCCGTGTCTTGGTCGATCACCTGATTGATGGTGGCCAAGACCCCCATACCCATCAGCGTTTTGATGACCTCGGGCGCCTTGACTGCCATGCGTTGCGCCAATTCCCCGACCGTGATGGTCTCAGGAATCAGCACCTCTCGGACCACCGGAGCCACCGGCTTTTCAAACTGGTGGCGAAGAGACCCGGCTTCGGAGCGCCCACCTTTGCGTTTGCCGACACGACGAATCGAATCGGCGCCACGATCATTACGATCCCGTCGGTCGATCTGGTCATCCAGACGATCTTTCCTACGCCCATCGCCACGTTTGTCTCCCGACGCCGCGGGCGCTGGCGATATCGGCACTGTTCGGCCCGGTTCCACCGGACGATGCCCTCCCACGGACGGCCGTCCAGCGTCTCGGGACGGTGCATTGGTTCTGTGCGGCGCATCAATACCACGCACATCGTCAACACGCACGTTGTCGCGAGACGGCATGCGCACGGTCGCATCGGCTTGCTCGGGCGCGACCTGCCCGACGGTTACGCCGGGCGCAGCCACCGTCGGCACTTCCCCATGTGCAACCGGTTCCGACTGATCAGATGCCGCCGCCGGTGCGGTTTCGACAACCGGCTCTACTGCGACAATTTCGGGTTCTTGGGCAGCGCTGCGCTCCGCCTCGACAGACGCCACGACGGTGGATTCAGGATTCTCCGTAATGCCCTCTTCGGCTAAGACGGGTCGTTTGATGTAGGTTCTTTTCTTGCGAACCTCGACAGTCACCGTCTTGCCTCGACCTTGCGCACCCGCCAACCTGATCTCGCTGGTCGTCTTGCGCTTCAACGTAATGCGCTGGGGTTCAGCTGCCTCGCCCCGGCTGCGCCGCAGGTAACCCAGCAATTGCGTCTTCTCGTAATCCGTAATCAGATCTTCCGGTCTCTTGGCCGGAATTCCAGCCTCACTCAACTGTTCCTGCAGGCGCTCCACAGGTATGCCCACCGTCTCCGCGAATTGCTTCACCGTCACTTCAATCATGCTCACCCCCGCGCCTGCGAACCGGTCCTACCATCACTCATGCTGGTCCGCAAACCAGTGTTCCCGCGCCTTCATGATCAGGGCAGCTGCACGCTCCCGACTTAGTCCGCCGATATCGAGCAGATCGTCGACCGCCTGTTCGGCCAGATCTTCTCGCGTCAGAATGCCGTGCCGGGCTAGCAACCGAGCCAAGTCTTTATCCATACCCTCGAGTTCGAGCAAATCTTGCGCGGGTTCCTTTTCGCCGGCGTGCTCTTCGCTGGCAATCGCCCGTGTCAGCAAAGCGTCCTTGGCCGCCTCACGCAATGCATTGACGACGTCCTCATCGAATTCATCGATTTCCAACAGCTCGGCCGCCGGCACATAAGCGACCTCCTCCACGCTGGAGAAGCCTTCCCGCACCAAAATAGTCGCTATTTCATCATCAACCCCGAGCTCCCGCACGAAAAGAGCCACGAGATTGCTGGCTTCCGCCTCGCCCTTGGCACGCGCCTGTTCCTGATCCAGGACATTCAGGGTCCACCCAGTCAGTTCGCTGGCCAGCCGCACGTTCTGTCCGCCCCGGCCGATGGCCAACGACAACTTGTCGGCGTCTACCACCACATCCATGCTGTGGGATTCTTCATCGACCACAATCGATACCACATCGGCCGGCGACATGGCATTGATAACGAACTGGACGGGATTGGCGTCCCAAGGGACGATATCCACCCGCTCTCCAGATAGTTCGTTGGACACCGTCTGCACGCGTGAGCCTCGCATCCCCACACAGGCCCCGACAGGGTCGATCCGCCGATCGTGAGCCATGACCGCGATCTTGGCCCGCAAACCGGGATCACGGGCTGCGCCCTTGATCTCGATCACGCCTTGACCAACCTCCGGCACTTCGAGCTTGAACAACTCGATCAGAAACTCGGGCGCCGTCCGGCTCAGAAATAGCTGGGGACCACGCACCTCCGACCGAACCTCCTTGAGGTAGGCACGCAAACGATCGCCGGTGTGCACTATTTCCCGCGGGATCATCCATTCTCTGGGCACCATGGCCTCGACATTGCCGCCAAGATCGAGAATCACGTTGCCCCGCTCGACCTTCTTGACCATGCCCATGACGAGCTCGCCGATCCGGCCCTGGTACTGATCGACGATCTTGGCACGCTCCGCCTCGCGCACCTTCTGCATGATGACCTGTTTGGCAGCCTGCGCCGCGATGCGGCCGAACGGCAAGGATTCGATCGGTGCCTCGACGTAGTCGCCGACCTTAACCGAGGGATTGACTTCGCGCGCCTTGGTTAGATACATCTGAAAATGGGTGTTCACATCTGGGGCGTCGTCAGCCACGACCTCCCACCGCCGCGTGGTGGAGTACGCACCAGTGCGACGATCAATCCGCACCCGCACATCGATGTCGTCCTCCGCCAACCGCTTGCGGGTCGCTGACTCCAGGGCGGCTTCGATCGCCCTGAAAATCACCTCGTCCTCCACACCCTTTTGGTTCGAGAGCGCCTCGACCATCAATAGAATTTCTTTGCTCATCGTTTTGATCCTCGGCGTGGACTCACTGTGGACACTTGAGGAGCCAATCGAGCCCGCTCGATATCCGCCAACCGAAGCGTTACCCGTACTCCTTCGACATCGACCTGAATCGATTCGGCATCGGCAGCCACCAGTTCCCCCATAAAATTGCGTCGACCCGCCATAGGCATCCACGTACGCACTTTGATCCGCTCGCCAACGAACCGCGCAAAATGCTGCGGCTTGACCAAGGGACGATCATCCCCAGGCGAGGACACTTCAAGCACATACTCACCGGGCACGGGATCGTGAACATCAAGCAGTCCTACTGCGTGGTAGCTAACTTGCTCGCAATCCTCAAGGCTAATCCCTTCCGGACGGTCGATATAGAGGCGCACCCGTTGCCTCCCACCCTGCAGATGCTCAACGCAAATGAGCTCATAACCCATTTCGGCCAAGGCAGGCGCTAGTAACTGCTCAAGCCTCTCTCGCAACGTCAGGCCACCAACCGACTCGGTCAACGCTGCTCTCCCAGATCGGCCGACGCCGAAAAACCATTCACCAGGAACAAAAAAGCCCCATAACCGGGGCTTTTTTGTTCAAGGCATGTTCGATTGGTAGCGGGGGCAGGATTTGAACCTGCGACCTTCGGGTTATGAGCCCGACGAGCTGCCAGACTGCTCCACCCCGCATCCGGTTAAGAAATCATTATAGGAGAATCGCAGCCCTACCGCAATACCGCCGCTCTCAGAGCGCCAGCAGGCAAGCCCGGATCAGTGGTTCCGGGATGATCCCGAATACGAGGACAAGCCCGCTGTTGACGATCAGCATCCAGCGTACATCCGGGCTCGTCACCAACAACGCAGATTCGATCGGCGCCTCGAAATAGAGCTGCCAGACGACTTTCAGGTAGTAGAATGCGCTGATCACGGCGAAAACGACCGCAATAACCGCTATCAGCCCAAACCCCTGCTCCATGACCGCGTCGAGCACCAAAAGCTTAGCATAGAACCCCGCTGTTGGCGGCACGCCCGCCATGGAAAACATGAATAAGGCCAAGACCGCAGCCAGCCATGGGCTGCGATTGTTCAGACCCTTGAGATCATCCATTGTCTCTGCCTCGTTTCCGGCACGACTCATGAGGGTGAGCACACCAAATGCGCCCATCGCCATCAAGGCATAGATGAGGATGTAAAAAAGCGCGGACGCATAGCCGACCGGATTGGCAGCCAGAACGCCGAGCAATACGAAGCCGATGTTTGCGATCGCCGAATAGGCGAGCAGTCGCCTCACATTGGTCTGGGCTATAGCGACCACGCTTCCGATCGCCAAAGACAACACCGCCATGGCCATCAGCAACTGCCGCCAGTCTTCGGTCATACCTTCCAGTCCCTCCGCCAGCAGCCTAATGGCCATTGCAAATGCGGCAATCTTGGACGCCGAAGCGACGAACAACGCCACCGGTGCGCTTGCACCCTGGTATACATCGGGCATCCAATTGTGAAAGGGGACGGCGCCGAGTTTGAAGGCGACACCGGCAGCGACGAAGGTCATGCCCAGTAACAAAGGCAGGCTACCAACCGGCTGATCCATGATGCGGGCGGCCAGTTCATCGAGATGCAAAGTTCCGGTCACGCCGTACAGGATGGACATGCCGTAGAGCAACATCCCCGACGCGATGGCGCCCAGCACGAAATACTTCATGGCCGCCTCGGCGCTCAGCATGCGCTCCCGATTGAACGCAACGAGGGCATATAGGCTCAGCGACATCAGTTCCAGACCAAGATAAACCGTGATGAAATGTGCTGCCGAGATCAGCACCATCATGCCCAGTGTGGAAAATAATGTCAGTAGATAGAACTCGCCCTGATCGATCTGTCGGGAACGAAGGTAGTCTCGTGCGTAAATCAACATCACGCCACTCACCAGAATGACGGCAACCTTCAGCAACACGGCCAGACGATCCAAAACGAACATCTCGCTGAAGGCCAGCATCGGCGCTTCGAGTCCTTGGCCCACCTTCAACACCGATGCGGCAGTTGCGGCAAGCGCCAGCAAGCTCATGCTGTGAGTGAGATGACGCCAGCGCAGCGGCAGAAACAGGTCGATCACCAATATCCCGCACACCGACACCAGGAGCAGGATTTCAGGCACTGTAGGCCAAATCGATCCAGTCGAAGTCATGTCCATTCCCGAATCATCCTGGGGTTGAGGCGGTCAGAGCTTGCCCGGCAAGATCTGAAGCAGCAACTGTTGAACGGAGGGCTCGATCACCGCCAAGAGCGGCTGTGGCCAGACCCCCAAGCCAATCACCATGACGGCCAATACGCCGAGCATCAAAAATTCCCTCGGACTCAGGTCGTTGAGCTGCTCCACCTCCGGATTGGTCACTGGACCAAAGGCAACCCGCTTGACCAGCCAAAGCGAGTAGGAAGCACCGAGAATGAGCGTCAGGGCAGCTAGAAAAGCGATCCATGGGTTGGCCTGGAAGCTTGCCAGGATGACCAAAAACTCCCCCACGAAACCGGAAGTTCCCGGCAGCCCCGAATTGGCCATGGCGAACAGAACGAAGAACGCGGCAAATATCGGCATGCGAGTGGCCACGCCACCATAGGCCGCGATCCGCCGGGTATGCATCCGGTCGTAAAGCACGCCCACGCACAGGAACATGGCTCCGGAAATGAATCCATGAGAAATCATCTGAACGGCGGCGCCTGTCAGTCCCATGGCCAAGCCCGGCGCATCGACACCCGCTGCCGTCTCACTCCAGTAGGGCAGAAAAAAGCCCAGGGTCACGAACCCCATGTGAGCGATGGAGGAATAAGCGATCAGTTTTTTCATGTCCTCCTGGACCATTGCCACCAGGCCGACATAAACAATGGCGATTAAGCTCAGCATCGCCATGAAACCGGCCATCTCGGCAGCGGCATCTGGGGCGATGGGCAAGGCATAGCGCAAAAACCCGTATGCACCCATCTTGAGCGTGATCGCGGCGAGGATGACCGAACCACCTGTCGGCGCCTCGACATGAGCATCCGGAAGCCAGGTATGCACTGGCCACATCGGCACCTTGACGGCAAAAGCAGCCAGGAACGCGAGGAAGACCAGCGTCTGTTCGGTAGCCCCCAGCGGAAGGGCCTGCAACGTCTGGACACCGAACCCTCCACCCTTCTGATAGAGGTAAATGAAGGCGACCAGCATGAGCACCGAGCCCAGAAAGGTAAACAGGAAAAACTTAACCGTCGCGTAAATGCGACGCGGACCGCCCCAGATACCGATGATGAGAAACATCGGAATGAGCATGGCTTCCCAAAATACATAGAAAAGCAGTGCATCGATTGCAGCAAAAACACCAATCATGAAGCCTTCCATGATCAGAAAGGCCCCGAGATAGCCAGCCGGACGGGATACAACAGACTCTTTCGCTGCGAAGACGGTAAAGACCGTCATGAACGTCGTGAGGACGATGAGCGGCATGGATAGCCCATCGACCCCCAATGCGTAATCTGCCCCCAATGATGGGATCCATAGAGCCCGTTCCACGAACTGGAGTTCAGCGCTCCCGACTGCAAAGCCGGTCCAGAGTCCCAAACTCGCGACAAAGGTTCCCAAAGACACGGCCAAAGCCAACCCGCGCGCCAGCGCGACTTTTTCGTTTCCCGCCCACAGGACCAGAAGACCGCCGAGGATCGGCGTCCAGATCAAAAGGCTTAGCAGCGGCAGATCGGCAAACATGCAGAGGTTCCTTTCCCCTTGCGACGGAGCGCAGCAATCAGCGAATGAACAGCATCCAACCCAGTAGCAGGGTCAGACCGATCAGCATGGCGAAGGCATAGTGATAGAGAAAGCCGGACTGAAGCGCACGCCCCTTGGATGCCCACCCGGCAATCCGTTGCGCGGTCCCGTTGACGAGTCGGCCATCGATCAGGTCTATGTCGCCGCGTTCCCAGAACAATCGCCCAAGCGCACGACCGCCCCCCGCGAATCCCTGGATGTACAGGGCGTCAAAGCCGTACTTGTGGTCGAACAGCCAGCGCAGTGCCCGAGTCGGCACAAAACGTCGAGCGAAGAAATCCGCTACTGCGGGATTCACCAGATAAACGTAGGCAGCGCAAGCCACGCCGGCAAGCGCGAGATAGATCGCCGGACTCCTGAAGCCTTGCATCACGAACGCCAGAGGCCCGTGGTAATGAGCGCCCAGTTCGCCCAAGACGTCATGCGCACCGCTAACGGTGATGACCCCGCTGAAGAAGCCCCCGAAGAGCATAGGCTCGATCGTCAAGGCGCCGATGGCTATCGAGGGAATCGCCAACAACACCAAGGGGAGGGTGACTACCCACGGCGATTCATGGGGCTCATGAACGCCGCGATGTTCTTGCCCACCATGTCCATCATGCGCATGATCCCTGAATCGCTCGGCACCATGAAACACCATGAAGATCAGCCGGAAGGTGTAAAAAGCCGTGATGAACACACCGGACAGAACGGCTACATAAGCAATGCCCGCGCCCGGCAGATGCGATTCGGCCACCGCTTCAATCAAGGCGTCTTTTGAAAAGAATCCGGAGAAGCCCGGGAAGCCGATCAGTGCCAGCGCGCCAATCAGGCACGTCGCATAGGTAATGGGCAACCGGCGCCACAGACCGCCCATGCGACGCATATCTTGCTCATGATGTAGGGCAATGATCACCGATCCTGCGGCGAGGAACAGCAAGGCCTTGAAGAAAGCATGAGTCATGAGATGAAAGACCGCTGCCGAATACGCTGAAACCCCGAGCGCCACGGTCATGTAACCGAGTTGCGACAAAGTGGAATAAGCGACAACCCGCTTGATATCCGTCTGCACGATCCCGAGCAGTCCCATGAAAAACGCCGTTGCAGACCCAATCAGGAGAATCGTCGTGAGGGCCGTTTCCGACAACTCATAGAGCGGCGACATCCGCGCGACCATGAAAATACCCGCTGTGACCATGGTGGCCGCGTGGATCAACGCTGAAATGGGCGTCGGGCCTTCCATGGAATCTGGCAGCCAGACATGCAGAGGCATCTGTGCCGACTTGCCCATTGCCCCTACGAACAAGAGCAGACAGATGACCGTGAGGACCGACCAGTCCATCCCGGGAATGATGCTCAATGTCTGCTCCTGCAGACCGTTTACCGCCGCAAAGACCTCTCGGTAACCCAAGCTGCCGGTGTATTTCAAAACGGCAGCGATTCCGAGGAGAAAACCGAAATCGCCCACCCTATTGACCAGAAAGGCCTTCATGTTGGCAAACACGGCACTGGGGCGCGTATACCAGAAGCCAATCAAAAGGTAGGACACTAGACCAACGGCTTCCCATCCGAAGAATAGCTGCAGAAAGTTGTTGGCCATCACCAGCGTCAGCATGGCGAAGGTAAACAGCGAGATATAGCTGAAGAAACGCTGATAACCTGCGTCGTCACGCATGTAGCCGATGGTGTAGATGTGCACCATGAGCGATACGAAAGTGACGACGCACATCATCAGTGCGGTGAGATTGTCGACGAGGAATCCGACGGTCAACTGCAGACCGTCGACCATTCCCCAAATGTAGATCGTCTCGTTGAAGGCGGGAACGCCATCGAGCGCATGAGCCTTCAGCACCCAAAAGGACAGTGCGCAGGAAAGTCCCACTCCGCCGATGGTCACGGCGTGTGCGCCTGTGCGCCCGATCTGGCGCCCAAAGAGCCCCGCGATGATCGCTGCGATCAGAGGAGCCAGCACGATGATCAGATAAACCTGCTGCATGTTCGCTCAACCCTTCATACCGTCGAGATCCTCGACGTTGATGCTGCCCTTGCCCCGGAACAGGACGACGAGGATGGCCAGACCGATCGCAGCCTCTGCCGCTGCGACGGTGAGTATGAAAAACACGAACACCTGGCCCGCGAGATCTCCATTGAAGCGGGAAAAGGCAACGAAATTCATGTTTACCGCGAGCAGCATCAATTCGATACACATCAACAACAGAATGATGTTCTTTCGGTTGATAAAAATGCCGGCAACACTCAGAACAAATAGAACACCACTGAGCATCAGGTAGTGGGACAAGGTAATCATTCAACCCCCAGGAGCAGGCTCATAATGGCGAGAATCATTTGCGCGTCTCGGAAGGCATCTTGATGATGCGGATGCGGTCTTCCGGTCGGACCTGCGCCTGCAGACCGGGATTCTGCACGCGACGCCCTGCCCGGCGCCGCATGGTCAACGAGATAGCCGCAACGATCGCCACCAGCAGAATGACCGCTGCAATCTCGAAGGGATACACATATTGGGTGTACATCACCTCGCCCAGCGCCCGGATATTACTTTCCCCCGCCGGTCCCAGCGGAAAGGCTCCTCCCGGGCTCGAAAAACGCTCGGCACTAAGTACGACTGATAGTTCGAGCACGACCAGCACCACAACGCCCATCCCCAAGGGCAATGAGCGGTTGAAACCTTCCCGCAGTGTCGCAAGGTCAACGTCGACCATCATGACCACGAACAGGAACAGCACCATCACCGCACCGACGTAGACCAGCACCAGCACGATGGCGAGGAACTCCGCTTCGATGAGCAGCCACAGGGCTGCGCTGGTAAAAAATGCCAGTACCAGAAACAGCACCGAGTGAACCGGGTTGCGCGCCGTGATCACGGCCAGTGCGGCACCGATCAGCACGGCAGAAAAAGCGTAAAACAGCACGATTTGAAACATCGGATGGGGCTCCGCCGGCTATTCCGGATTCGTATGTTTTTGAATCAGCGATACATTGCGTCTATCGCCCGATCCCGGGCGATGGATTCCTCATACTTGTCCCCGATCGCGAGTAGTTTGTCCTTGGTCATGATGTGCTCCCCGCGCTGTTCAAAATGGTATTCGTAGACGCGCGTTTCCACGATCGAATCCACAGGACAGGCTTCCTCGCAAAATCCACAGTAGATGCATTTGAACAGATCGATGTCATAGCGCGTGGTGCGGCGCGTTCCATCAGAGCGCATCTCCGACTCGATGGTGATGGCCAGCGCAGGACAAACGGCTTCGCACAATTTACAGGCGATGCAGCGTTCCTCGCCGTTCGCGTAGCGCCGCAGGGCGTGGAGCCCCCGAAATCGTGGACTTTGCGGTGTCTTTTCCTCGGGATAGAGCACGGTGACCTTGGGCGCAAACAGCTCGCGTGCCGTCACGGACAAACCGACCACCAGTTCCCATAACAGGAAGGTCTTGAAAAAATCACCAATCCGTCGTGTTACGGCATTCATGCATTACCCCCTGTTCAGAACCAGGGTCCAAACCCGGTGTGGACGAAAACCCCCACCACGGCCAACCAGACGATGGTCACCGGAATGAACACCTTCCAGCCGAGCCGCATAATCTGGTCATAGCGGTAGCGCGGAAAGGTGGCGCGGAACCAAAGAAAACAGAACAGGAAAAACGCGACCTTCAGCGCCAGCCAATGAAAGCCGTTCTGACCCAGCAGCGGCAGTTGACTCAGCACGGGAATGTTCTCCAGGGGTGACAGCCAACCACCCAGAAACAGGGTCGCCACCAAGGTCGATATCAAAGTCATATTGGCGTATTCAGCCAGGAAGAACAGCGCAAACCCCATCCCGCCGTATTCCACATGGAATCCAGCCACGATTTCCGACTCACCCTCCACCACGTCGAACGGAAGTCGATTGGTTTCAGCGACGCCAGAGATCCAGTACACCAGAAACAGTGGAAACATTGGGATGAAATACCAGTGCCAGAGCCCACCCTGCTGCGCCAGCACGATGTCATTCAGCTTCAGGCTGTTCGCCGCCATGATCACACCGATGAGGGCAAATCCCATGGCCAGCTCATAGGAGACCATCTGCGCCGCCGCCCGCATTGCGCCCAGAAACGCATACTTGGAATTGCTGGCCCAGCCCGCCAGGATGATCCCGTAAACACCGAACGAGGTCAGCGCCAGAATGAACAGCAGACCAGCATCCACGTTCGCCAGCACAGTCCCATCCGCAAAGGGTACAACGGCCCAAGCCACCAGCGCAGGAAGGAATGACAGCACTGGCGCCATGATGAACAGCATCCGGTTGGCACGCGCGGGGATGACAATCTCCTTGAAAACCAGCTTGGCGGCATCGGCGATCGGTTGCAGCAAGCCGGCAGGCCCGACCCGGTTCGGCCCCATGCGCGCCTGCATGTAACCGATGACCTTGCGTTCCGCGTAAGTGAGGTAGGCCACTACCCCGAGCAGGGGCAACACGATCGCAAGGATCTTGAGCACGACCATGATGCTCACCCGAATGACTTCGGGAATCTGGGACCAGATCGCCAGTATGGACTCCAGCATCACACCTGCTCCCTTAGGATTCCGTCGATTCCGCTGCGCCCGGGGCAATCTCGATAGCCCCGAATCGGGCCCCACCCCCCGCCACGTCGAGATGGCCAGCTGGCCACCATACACAACCTTTTGCCAAACCCTCATCCGCTACCCAGGGCAGTTCCGCGACTTGCATCCCTTGACGGACGATGGCGGTGTGACCTGCCTTAAGTCCGTACCGCTCGGCGTCGGAAGGATGAAGGCGCAGTGTCCGCGCTCGCCGACCTTCCGGTGAACTCTGCAGCGCCCGAGCACGGCGTGCCAGCGGATCACTGCCATAGAGAGCCAACGGCCCCAAGCGCTGCAATGCAGGCATAAATGGCCGTTCCCAAGCGCCCTGACAGTGCCACTGCGGCTTTGCCGTCTCGATTTCGCCGATGGCAAGACGCGCCGCCTCGGTCACCTCATGGCAATCTGCATAATCGAATCCCGTCGCCCCGAACAAGTTGCCAAGCACACGCAATACTTTCCAAGCAGGACGCGACTCGCCCGCCGGCGGCACGCACCCTTCAAAGTGCAACCAAGTCCCATCACGGGTAATCAGGCTGCCTGCGGTTTCGGCAAAGGTCCCGATCGGAAGCAGCACATGCGCGCACGATTTCAGGCTCTCGGTCGCATACGCGGTCAGAGCCACGCCGAAGCGCGCGCTAGCGAGGGCCGCCATGGCAGCAGCCGGGTCGGCCGCCTCGACTTCAGGCTCTAGACCGAGCATGAGAAAGCCGTCCATGCCGCCAGCGAGCAACTCCTGAGCCGAACGCCCGACTGTTTGTGCTGCAGCGCCACCGAACCCGCGATGCGGCACGATACCGCAAAGCCAGGCGCCTGCAGTGTTGCCGCCGATCGGCAGAGTGCCGAGCGTCGAGCCGGTCGCCTCCGCAACAAAGCTCGCCAGTGCCAGCACCACACCTGCCCCCTTTTGCTCTAGCGCAAGCTGCCCGATCAACACGCCGGAACGTTCGCCCTTGATCAGCGCCTCGGCCATCAGGACATGTGGCTGCTCTGGCGAGACACCCTGCACAGCCGCTGCCAGCGCAGTGGGAACGCTCTGACTGGTGAGCTCGGAGACCACCAAGGCGAGAGCCGCCATTTCCTCCGCCAAGTCTTTGGCACGCTGTTCGGCATGGATCGGAAAGCGAAAATCGGCGTCCAGGGGGTTGATGACGCACAGACGCGCACCGCGCAAGCCGGCCTTGCGTAAGCGCAGATGCAGCAAGGGCACTTCTCGACGCAGATCGCTGCCTACTATGAGCGCCGCATCGACCCGCTCCCACTCTGCAATGGGCCGTCCAATATAGGGGAACGCGCCAGCATACTCTTGCGCTGACGCGTCAACCATGCCAAGCCGGTGGTCGAGATTGGCGCATTCCAAGTGCTCGGCCAACCTCCGCAGCAGGAAGTATTCCTCTACGGTTGCCGATGGCGAAGCGAGGATTCCCAGCGCTTTAGGAGCAATGCCCCGCAAACCTTCCGCCGCCACATGGAGCGCCGTGGCCCAATCGACCGCGCGCCAGCGGCCGTCTTCACGTACCATGGGTGACAGCAGCCGATCTTCCGCCTGTAGAGCGGTATAACTGAAGCGATCGCGGTCGCTGATCCAGGTTTCATTGAACGCCTCGGCCTCGCGCGGGACCACGCGCATCACCCGGCCACCGCGCACGTGTGCCGCAATATGAGTACCCAACCCATCATGCGGCGAGAGAGTCGGCCGCTCAGTCAGCTCCCAAGGCCGGGCCGTGTAACGCGACGGTTTGGCCGTCAAGGCACCGACGGGGCACAGGTCGATGACATTGCCAGCCACTTCCGACGTCAAGGCATGCTCGACATAGGTGCCAATGGCCATGAATTCACCACGACCGGTTGCGCCCAACTCGCGCAGCCCCGCGATTTCCTCGCCGAAACGGACGCAGCGAGTGCAATGGATACAGCGCGTCATGTCGGTGGCGACCAGCGGCCCCAGATCCGGGTCCGGCACAACACGCTTGCGCTCGTCATAACGCGAGACATCCTGACCAAAACCCAATGCGAGATCCTGCAATTCGCATTCACCACCCTGGTCACAGATCGGACAGTCGAGTGGATGATTGATCAGCAGGAATTCCATGGTGCCCTGCTGGGCATCGATCGCTTTAGGTGATCGGGTAAAGATCTTCATGCCGTCTGCAACCGGCGTCGCGCAAGCGGGCACGGGCTTGGGCGCGCGATCCATTTCTACCAGGCACATACGACAGTTAGCGGCGATAGAGAGCTTCTTGTGATAGCAAAACCGCGGGATATAGATACCCGCCTGATCGGTCAGCTCGATCAGCATCTGCCCCTTGCGCCCCCGGATGGAAACGCCGTCGACCTCGATTGTGACCTCGTCGCTGCTCATATCGCCTGTCCGATGCTGATTGCCGCCGGGAACGTCACGCGACGGCTGCCGTGGTCACCGGCGCGCCAACCAGACAGCGCTTGTGATCCACGTGATACTGAAATTCGTCGCGGAACTGCTTGATGAAACTGCGCACCGGCATGGCCGCAGCATCCCCCAGGGCACAGATCGTTCGCCCCTCCATGCGTGCGGCGACCCGATCCAGCAAGTCGAGGTCCTCAGGACGGCCCAAGCCGTGCTCGATACGCCGCACCACCCGGTGCAGCCAACCGGTGCCTTCCCGGCAAGGCGTGCATTGCCCACAGGACTCGGAGAAATAAAAACGCGAAATCCGTTCGAGCACCTTGACCATGCAAGTGGTCTCATCCATCACGATAATCGCCCCGGACCCCAGCATGGAGCCTGCCTTCATCACCGAGTCATAATCCATGTTGACGTCCATCATGACCGCGCCGTGCACGACGGGGACAGACGAGCCTCCCGGAATCACAGCCTTCAGCTTGCGACCATCGCGCATACCACCGGCCATCTCGAGCAGGGTTGCAAATGGCGTCCCCAAGGGCACCTCGAAATTACCGGGCCGGTTCACATGCCCCGAGACGGAGAAAATCTTGGTCCCGCCAGCCTTTTCCACGCCAAGACCTGCGAACCATTCCGGCCCACGGCGCAGGATCACGGGGACCGAGGCGTAGGTTTCGGTATTGTTGATCGTGGTGGGACGACCATAGAGACCATAAGTCGCCGGGAACGGCGGCTTGAAGCGCGGCTGGCCCTTCTTGCCTTCCAAAGATTCCAGAAGAGCAGTTTCCTCGCCGCAAATATAAGCACCGGCCCCCAGATGAGCGTAGAGATCGAAATCCACGCCGCTGCCGAGGATGTTACGCCCGAGCAGCCCATGTGCGTAGGCCTCTTTCAATGCTTGGCGAAAGCGCGCGAATGGCTCATCCATGAATTCGCCGCGCAAATAATTGTATCCGACCGTCGCGCCCATCGCGTAGCCGGCGATCGCCATACCTTCGATCACGGCATGCGGATTGAATCGCAGGATGTCGCGATCTTTGCAGGTACCAGGCTCGCTTTCGTCCGAATTGCAAACCACGTACTTCTGCCCCGTGACATTACGCGGCATGAAACTCCACTTCATCCCAGTGGGAAACCCGGCGCCCCCGCGCCCCCGCAGTCCTGATGCCTTGATCTGCTCGATCACGGTTTCGGGCGGAGTTTTCTCGGCGAGGATACGCCGCCAGACTTCATATCCACCAACCTTTAGGTAATTCTCCCAGGTCCAGGGGTCATCGAATTGCCGCGTCAGATAACAGACCGCATTGAGTTCCATGGCCTTACTCCAACGTATCGATGATGCGGTCGACCCGATCGGGCGTCAGGTTCTCGTGGTAAACATGATCGACCATCATCATGGGCGCGCCGCAACAAGCGGCCAAGCACTCCTCTTCGGGCTTGAGGAAGATCCGCCCATCCGGGGTACTTTCCCCGACCTTGATACCGAGCTTGCGTTCCAGATGCGCCAGAATCTCCTCGCCTCCCCGGAGCATGCAACTGATGTTGGTGCATACGGAGATGCTGTGGCGCCCCACAGGTTTGGTCTCAAACATCGAGTAAAACGTAGCGACCTCGTAGACCGCCACGGCCGGCAAATCGAGGTAATCCGCCACGGCGTCCATCAGAGCCGGGGTGAGGAATCCTTTATTTTCATGCTGCACGGCATGCAGCGCGTAAAGCAGGACCGATTGCTTGCGTTCGGGCGGATACTGAGCGAGCCACTGATCGATCTCTTCCCGCACGTGAGCGGACAATCGCTCTGCGGGATTTTGGCTGGATTCCGTCGTCACCGGTCGATCTCCCCAAAGACGATATCCATGGTGCTGATCACGGCCACCACATCCGCCAGCATGTGCCCCTTCACCATTTCGTCCATGGCAGCGAGATGCGCAAATCCCGGCGCTCGGATCTTGAGACGATAGGGTTTGTTGGCCCCGTCGGAGATGAGATAGCAGCCGAACTCTCCTTTCGGCGCCTCTACCGCGGCATAAGCCTCCCCCGCAGGAATACAGTACCCTTCGGTGAACAACTTGAAGTGATGAATGAGCGACTCCATGTCCTCCTTCATCTCGGCGCGCCGCGGCGGCGTGATTTTGTGATTTTCGAGCATCACCGGACCCGGGTTGGCGCGCAGCCACGCTATGCACTGCCGGATGATGCGGTTCGACTCGCGCATTTCCTGTACACGCACCAGATAGCGGTCGTAGCAATCGCCCGTGACGCCGACGGGAATGTCGAAATCGAGCCGGTCATAGACCTCGTAGGGTTGCTTTTTGCGCAAATCCCACGCCACCCCGGAACCGCGCAGCATGGGTCCGGTGAATCCCAGCGCTATCGCGCGCTCGGCGCTCACCGTGCCGATCCCGACCGTGCGCTGTTTCCAGATGCGGTTGTTCGTCAGCAGGGTCTCGTATTCATCGACACAACTGGGAAAACGTTCCGTAAAACTTTCGAGATAATCGAGCAGCGATCCCTGCCGATCCCTGTTCAGTGCATCAAGCGATGCCCGGCTGCGCACCGGGCTGGGCTGGTATTGCGGCATGCGATCCGGCAGATCGCGCGCCACCCCACCGGGCCGGTAATAAGTGGCATGCATGCGCGCGCCCGAAACAGCCTCGTAGCAATCCAAAAGCGCCTCGCGCTCACGGAAGCAATACAGGAAGACTGTCATCGCACCGATATCGAGCCCATGCGAGCCCAGCCACAGCAAGTGGTTGAGGATACGCGTGATCTCATCAAACATCACACGGATGTATTGCGCCCGCAGTGGCGGGGTGATTCCGAGCAGCTTCTCAATGGCGAGCACATAGCCGTGCTCGTTGCACATCATGGACACATAATCGAGCCGGTCCATGTAGCCAATGCTCTGATTGTAAGGCTTGGTTTCAGCCAGCTTTTCGGTGGCGCGATGCAAGAGGCCCACATGCGGATCGGCGCGCTGAATTACCTCACCATCCATTTCCAACACGAGACGCAACACACCGTGGGCAGCCGGGTGCTGTGGACCAAAGTTCAGCGTGTAATTCTGGATTTCAGGCATGGGTAGACTTCCCCTCTCCAGATGCAGCCTCGGCAGCTGCAGGCCGGATCACCTTGGGAACGAGGACCCGTGGCACGATCTGCACCGGCTCATAAACCACCCGCCCCTTCTCAGCGTCGTAACGAAGCTCGACATTCCCAGATATCGGAAAATCCTTGCGGAACGGATGCCCGACAAAACCGTAGTCGGTGAGAATGCGCCGCAAATCTGGGTGGCCAGCAAAATGAATGCCAAAAAGGTCGAACGCCTCGCGTTCGAACCAGTTCGCAGCCGGCCAGATGTCCTGCACCGAATCGACGACCGGAAATTGCGTGTCCGCGAGCCATACCCGCAACCGCAGCCGTTGATTGCGACTGAGCGAAAGCAGGTGATAGACGACCGCGAATCGACGCGGAGAGTCCTGGTCGGGATCCCGGCGACCATCGTAACGCTGCACGCCACGGCTGTAGCCGCGCGAGGTCGCCTCGCGGGTCACCCATTCGGCATCGCCGTAGGCCAGATAATCAACCCCGCAGAGATCGCTGAGCTGGGCAAAGGCAAACCCAGACTCGCTCGCGAGTGTGGCAGCCACCTCACGCAGCGCTTCAGGCGCGACTTCGAGCACGACCTCATCGGTCCGCTCATCGTGCCGAACGACGCCATCGGGATAACGCGCCTGCAACGCGGCGGCAAGATCAGCCATGGACTGAGACATCCGTCCTCCTAACGCGCGATGGTGCTGGTGCGGCGGATCTTGTTCTGCAGCTGGATGATGCCGTAGAGCAGCGCCTCGGCCGTCGGCGGGCAGCCGGGCACGTAGATGTCGACGGGCACCACCCGATCGCAGCCCCGCACCACCGAGTAGGAGTAGTGATAATACCCTCCGCCGTTGGCGCAGGAACCCATAGAAATGACCCAACGCGGCTCGGTCATCTGGTCGTAGACCTTGCGCAGCGCAGGCGCCATTTTGTTGCACAAGGTGCCCGCAACGATCATGACATCGGACTGGCGTGGACTGGGACGAAACATGATGCCGAATCGATCAAGGTCGTAGCGCGAAGCGCCGACATGCATCATCTCCACGGCGCAGCAGGCCAGCCCGAAGGTCATAGGCCAGAGTGAACCGGTGCGCGCCCAGTTGATCAGCTTGTCGGCTGTCGTGGTAACGAAGCCCTTTTCGAGAACGCCCTCTATTCCCATTCCAGCGCCCCCTTTCTCCATTCGTAGATAAAGCCGACCACCAAGATGCCCAGGAAGATCGCCATCGCGACAAGTCCAGGAGCGCCAATCTCCCGCAAGGCAATCGCCCAAGGAAACAGAAACGCCACCTCGAGGTCGAACACGATGAACAGAATCGCCACGAGGTAGTAGCGTACGTCGAACTTGACACGTGCATCTTCAAAGGCTTCGAAACCGCACTCGTAAGGGGAAAGCTTTTGCGCATCAGGCCTACGTGGACCCAGCACGAAACCGGCGGCGAGCGGCACGATCCCGATCACGATGGCCAAGGCAAAGAAGATCAGAATCGGAAAGTAGTTTTCCAGCACGATGAGGCCCGCCTCCTTTCGGTATAGCGACTCTGGATCGGACAACCGATCGAACGGTTCTGGATTTTCTGGTGCCGATGGTCGGACTCGAACCGACACGACTTGCGTCACCACCCCCTCAAGATGGCGTGTCTACCAATTCCACCACATCGGCCAATGATCTATCGCGTCTACCGCAGTTCAGGCGCGGCCATTAAATTAAGCCGGCCTGAGTGGGCGCCCATTGTATACTCACCCAGTGCTATTTCCCACCCTCGGACGGCGGAAGATCGGACGAGGCTTCGGAGCCATCCGCATTCGGCGCCGGGGCTGACGTAGCGGGCGGAAGATCGGTCACCTCCGGTGCAACGGTGGTTGCAGCCGGCGCCCGATCCATGACGCTCCCCGCCTTGTCGGGACGAGCGAAGAGATAACCCAGCCCCAGACTACTGAGAAAGAACAGCGCCGCAACGGCCGCGGTGGAGCGGCTCAGGAAATTGGCCGAGCCGCGCGCACCGAACATGGTGCTCGAGGCGCCCGCCCCGAAGGCCGCGCCAGCGTCGGCCCCCTTGCCATGCTGCAGCAAGGCCAAGGCGATCAAAACCAGAGCCAGTAGAAGGTGGATGATCAGTAAAACCGTCTGCATCTCGTTTAGTTTCCCGAGCGAACGATCGCGCCGGCCGACCGGCAGATCGCGAGAAAATCGGCTGACTTCAGCGAAGCACCTCCTACCAGGCCGCCGTCGACATCCGGCATGGCGAAAAGGGCCGCCGCATTATCCGGCTTGACACTCCCGCCGTAAAGGATGCGTTGCCGATCGGCCGTGGCACGATCGGTCTGCGCGGCAATCCAGCCGCGAACGAAGGCGTGAACCGCCTGCGCCTGCTCAGGGGTGGCATTGCGACCGGTTCCGATCGCCCAGACGGGCTCATAAGCAACGATGCAATGTTCGAACGCCTGTCTGCCGGCCACGTTGGCAACGGCCTGCAACTGCGCCCCGATCACGGCTTCCGTACGCAGTCCTTCCCGCTCAGCCAAGGTCTCTCCCACACACAGGATGGGCGTCAGCCCTGCCTCCAAGGCAGCCTGGAGCTTGGCGCCGACGCTATCGTTGCTCTCGCCCAGCAATTGACGCCGCTCTGAATGGCCCACCAAAACATGAGACACGCCCATGTCCATGAGCATCGCGCCGCTGATCTCGCCGGTACGCGCGCCATCTTCAGCCTGAGCGCAGAGGTCTTGAGCACCCAGCAGGAGAGGCGTTCCCTCCCCCAACACCTGGCGGACGACCTCAAGATGAAGGAAAGACGGACAAATCAGGATGTCGCACGGTTGCTCCGGCACGAGGCCCGCTGCAATCTCACCAGCCAGGGCACGAGCACTCGCCCGGCGGCCAAACATCTTCCAATTCCCGGCAACCATCTTGCGACGCATGACTCACTCCCCAAAAGTCGACGATCGATTCACCCTCGAAACGATGGCATCGCACACGGCTCGAGACCCGCACATTCCTCAGCGATGGCGGCAAGCCGACTCGCGTGCAAACGCACCAGATCGGCATCGGCGCCTTCGACCATGACACGCAGCAAGGGCTCCGTGCCTGATGGTCGCAACACAATGCGTCCTTCTGCACCCAGCGCCTTGCGAGCCTCGCCCAATGCCTGCTGCAGGCGAGGATGACTCTCGACCGCCTGGGCTGCGGGTATGGCAACGTTGATCAGCTCCTGCGGATAACGCGGCATGCCGGCAACCAGATCCGCGAGGCGACGCCCCGTCCCCGCCATCACACCCAGAACCTGGAGCGCCGCCACGATGCCGTCACCCGTCATCGTCCGGTCGAGACAGATGATGTGCCCCGAAGGTTCGCCGCCGAGCACACCGCGCTCCCGCCGGAGCAAATCTATGACATGCCGGTCGCCGACGGCGGCGCGCTGGAATCCCACGCCGTGGCTAGCGAGGGCACGCTCCAGCCCCAGATTGCTCATCAGTGTGCCGACGACCGGCCCTTGCAGTCGGCCCGCCCGCTGGAACTCCAGCGCCAGCACATAAAGGATCTGATCCCCATCGACGACCGCCCCGTCGCCATCGACCAGCAGCACCCGGTCGCCATCGCCATCGAGCGCCACGCCGATATCCGCGCCCCGCTCGCGCACCAGGCGCTGAAGCGATGCCGGATTCATGCTACCGCAACCGTCATTGATGTTGAGGCCATCGGGTGCAACACCGGTCGCGACGACGGTGGCGCCCAACTCGGTCAGGACGTCCGGCGCGATGTGGTAGGTCGCGCCATGGGCACAGTCGATGGCAATGCGCATGCCCTTGAGGCTGACGCCGCTATTCAAGGTGGACTTGCAGAATTCGACGTACCGGCCACCTGCATCAGTGATTCGGGAGACCTTTCCCAGGCGAGCGGAATCCACCATGGTCAGTGGCCCGTCCAGCGCGTCCTCGATGGCGCCCTCGATCTCATCGGACAGCTTGTCACCGGTGGGGGAGAAAAACTTGATGCCATTGTCGTGATAAGGATTGTGCGATGCGCTGATGACGACACCGGCGCTGGCTCTGAACGTCTTCGTCAGATAGGCCACGGCGGGCGTAGGCATCGGACCCAGCAGCCGAACGCCGACACCTGCCGCGGAGAAACCGGCTTCCAGCGCCGACTCGAACATGTATCCTGAAATGCGGGTGTCCTTGCCGATCAGCACGCAGCCGCGCCCCTCGGGGTCCAGTACGCGCCCCGCCGCCATGCCTAGTCGCAGGATAAACTCGGGCGTCATCGGCGACTCGCCGACCCGTCCCCGGATGCCATCCGTCCCAAAGTAACGACGTCGCCCCATTTGCCCCAACCTCACGCGTTTATGCATCTTCCCGTGCCGCGCGCTCGGACGCGAGGACGTGCCAGATGCGCAGCGCATCCACCGTCGCGCGCACATCATGCACGCGAACGACCGCTGCCCCTCGCGCCGCTGCCCACAGCGCGCCCGCCAGACTCGCGGGCAGTCGCTCGGAAATCGCGCGCCCGCCGAGCATCTGCCCAAGCATCGACTTACGTGACACGCCAACGACGATGGGACAACGCAACATCTTCAGGCGGTCGAGCTGCGCCAAAAGGGCGAGATTATGCGTCAAGTCCTTGCCAAAACCGAATCCGGGGTCGATCCAGAGACGAGCGCGGTCGATCCCAACTGCCTCACACGCAGCAATGCGTTCCGCCAGAAAAATCATCACCTCACCCACGACATCTGGGTCGTAGCAAGGATTGGCCTGCATGGTGCGGGGCTCGCCCCGCATGTGCATCAGACAGATCGGAACCCCAGTTGCAGCGGCCGCTTCCAAAGCGCCCGGCATGCGCAGTGCGCGCACATCATTGATCAGACTCGCGCCGACGGCAACTGCCGCACGCATGACCTCAGGATTGCTGGTATCGACCGAGAGCGGTGTGTCCGTTTCGCGGGCCAGCGCTTCGATGACCGGGAGCACCCGGTCCATTTCCTCCTGCACGGGCACCGACACCGCTCCGGGGCGCGTAGACTCCCCGCCAATGTCGAGGATATCCGCGCCCTCTTCGATCAGCCGCAGCCCCTGGGCGATCGCTTGTCGTGGCTGGAGGTATCGACCTCCATCCGAGAAGGAGTCGGGCGTCACATTCAAGATTCCCATGACCTGACATCGATCATGTGGCAGCACAAAACTCATCCCCTTCTCAATCATCCTGCTCGAATTCCGGATGGACTGTAGCACGCAGCCCACAATGAAAAGAGCCGATGGCACCAATCCGCCATCGGCTCATGCGTTGCGTCTCAATCGGGCGATCAGGCGACCGGACCGGGAAGCTCGGGCGAGGGACCCTTGCTGGCGCCGACGACACCCGCTGGCTTCGCGTCGCCGACCACGGCCTTACCGGACGTCGAATCGGAATCGTCATCCCGCTTTTCGTCCCAGCCCTTGGGTGGAGGCGGCTCCAACCCGGCCATGATGGCATCGATCTGCTCCCGGTCGATCGTTTCATACTTCATCAGCGCCGCCGCCATCAGGTGCAACCGGTCCATCGATGCCTGGAGGATATTGCGCGCCTTGTCGTAGTTGCGGTTGATGATGCTGCGCACTTCCTCGTCGATCGCGTGCGCCGTATCGTCCGACATAGCTTGGGTGCCGCTGCGTCCGCCATAGGCGCCGCCCATGTAACCCGCCGCCTCATCATCGCCATAAGCCAAGGGACCCAGGCGCTCCGACAAACCCCAGCGCATCACCATGTTGCGTGCAATCTCAGTCGCCCGCTCGATGTCATTGGACGCCCCGGTAGTGACCGATTCAAAGCCGAAGATCAATTCCTCGGCGACCCGTCCGCCGAACAGGCTGGCAAGCTGGCTTTCCAGTCGCCGCTTGCTGTAGCTGTAGCGATCGTCCTCGGGCAGGAACATGGTTACACCGAGTGCACGACCGCGAGGCATGATGCTGATCTTGTAGACAGGATCATGATCGGGGACGCTGAGGCCGACGATGGCATGGCCGGCTTCGTGATACGCCGTGAGCCGCTTTTCGTCCTCGCTCATGACCATGGAGCGGCGTTCCACCCCCATCATGATCTTGTCCTTCGCGCGCTCGAACAGGTCCATACCGACCACGCGCCGCCCCAGACGGGCCGCAATCAAAGCTGCCTCGTTCACGAGATTGGCCAACTCCGCACCGGAAAATCCGGGCGTGCCACGAGCGATCACGGCCGCCTCGACATCTTCGCCGACTGGCACCTTGCGCATGTGGACCTTGAGAATGTGCTCGCGTCCGCGCACATCAGGCAGCCCAACCGTCACCTGCCGGTCGAACCGGCCCGGGCGCAGCAAGGCCTTGTCCAACACATCCGGCCGGTTGGTGGCCGCGATGACGATCACGCCCTCGTTGCCCTCGAAACCGTCCATCTCAACCAGAAGCTGATTGAGCGTCTGCTCCCGTTCGTCATGACCGCCGCCGAGGCCCGCTCCGCGATGGCGCCCGACCGCATCGATTTCGTCGATGAAGATGATGCAGGGCGCGTGTTTCTTGGCCTGCTCGAACATGTCGCGCACCCGGCTGGCGCCCACGCCGACGAACATTTCGACGAAATCGGACCCAGAGATGGTAAAGAAGGGAACCTTGGCCTCGCCTGCGATCGCGCGGGCCAGCAAGGTCTTGCCGGTACCGGGCGGGCCGATCATCAACACGCCACGCGGAATCTTGCCGCCCAGTCGCTGGAACTTGCCCGGGTCACGCAGGAATTCGACCAGCTCGACGACTTCTTCCTTGGCCTCGTCACATCCAGCCACGTCCGCGAAGGTGACCTTGACCTGGTCTTCCTGGAGCATGCGCGCCTTGCTCTTACCGAAGCTCATGGCGCCACGGCCTGCTCCGCCGCTTTGCATCTGACGCATGAAAAAGATCCACACGCCGATCAGCAACAGGAAGGGGAACCAGGAAATGAAGATCTGCATCAGCAGCGATTGCTGTTCCGGTTCCTTGCCTACCACGGTCACGTTCTGATCCAGAAGATCGGCGATGAGCTTGGAGTTGCTGGTTTCGGGGCTGTAGGTCGTGAACCGCTCGCCGCTGGACAACTGTCCCACGATCTTGCGGCCATCAATCTCGACCCGCGTCACGGCGCCGTCCTGCACCTGAACCAGGAAGTCCGAATACGGCAGCTTCTGCGCGCTCGGCGCACGCGTGCCGAAGCCGTTGAACACGGACATCAGCACTGCCGCGATGACCACCCACAAGATCAGGTTTTTAGCCATGTCGTTCAATGTACGGCCCTCTTGAAAGGCGCCTGCTGGAAAGCTTCTGTAAAAAGCCAGCCCTGATGAAGCTTTTGATTAGACCCTACTATAGAGCATAGTTCCGAGCCAGCAAATAAACCTCCGGACTGCGGTCGCGCGACGCCTTGGGCTTGCGCACCGTCACCTTACCGAAGCGCCCGCGCATGCGCCGGACGAAATCGTCGAAGCCCGGCCCCTGGAACAATTTCACCAGAAAATCCCCGCCAGGCTGCAAGGTTTCGACGGCGAAGTTCTCGGCAGCCTCGGCCAGGGCCAGCGACCGGATCTGGTCGACCGCCTCGACGCCGCTGGTATTCGGCGCCATGTCGCTGAGCACCAGATCGACCCGCTGGCCGGACAATGCCGCGGACATGGCATCGAGCGCCTCGGGCTCGCGAAAGTCGCCCTGCAGGCACACGACACCCGGCAAGGGGATTATCGGCAGCAAGTCGAAAGCCACGACCCGGCCCTGCGGACCGACCTTGCGGGCAGCATATTGCGACCATCCGCCCGGCGCGGCGCCCAGGTCCACGACCTTGAGTCCCGGTCGCAGCAAGCGGTCGCGCTCATCGATCTCCTGCAACTTGTAGACGGCCCGGGAGCGCCAGCCCTCGGCCTTGGCACGCTGCACATAAGGGTCGGAAAAATGCTCACGCAGCCAGGAGGCGCTGCTTTTTCCGCGTTTGGGCATGGGTTCGCTACCGTGTGAAGAGAGGGAGCGCCTGCTTAGGGCCGGGTCCGCAGCGTCGGCCACGCGGCCCGCAGATAAGCCACCATGGACCAGAGCGTCAGTGCGGCGGCCACATAGAGCGCTATAACGCCGAGCCAGTAAAGCGGGTGACCGGGCTCGAATCCGATCAGGGCAATCAGCGCCGTGATTTGCGCGGTCGTCTTGAGCTTGCCCAACCAGGATACCGCCACCCGGGCGCGCTGACCGATCTCGGCCATCCACTCGCGCAAGGCCGAGACAGTGATCTCCCGACTGATGATGATGGCCACCGGCAGCGCGATGAGCACGCGCGCATCGCGCTGCAACACCAGGATGAGCGCGACGGCCACGATCAGCTTGTCGGCGACTGGATCGAGAAAGGCGCCGAAGGCGGAGGTCTGATCCCAACGGCGGGCCAGGTGGCCATCGAGCCAATCGGTGAGCGCTGCAATGATGAAGATCACCGAGGCCGTGATCCGAGCGTGCGGCCATGGCAGGTAGAACACCACCACGAACAGCGGTATGAGCAGGATCCGCGAGACGGTCAGCCAGATCGGGAAATTCAGGGCCATGGGCGTCTCATGTCGATTCCGGGTGCAGTTCGGCGTGGATCTTCCGGGCCAGACTATCGCTGATTCCGGGAACCTGCGACAACTCCGCCACGCCGGCCCGCAGCAGTTGCGGTAGGCCACCGAACTGGCGCAAGAGCTGTTGGCGGCGTTTCGGGCCGAGGCCCGGAATGTCTTCCAGTATCGATCGATTGCGCGCCCGGGCGCGGCGCTGGCGATGGCCGGTGATGGCGAATCGGTGCGCCTCGTCCCGGATCTGCTGGATCAGGTGCAGTGCGGGGCGATGGGGATCCAGCCGCAGGGGCTCGGCCTCGCCGGGCAGAAAGAGCTGCTCTTCGCCGGCCTTGCGCGCGGGGCCTTTCGCCACACCGACCAACCGAACGCCGCTCAAGCCCAGATCGGCGAGCACGGCCTCGGCCACGGCCAGTTGCCCGCGTCCGCCATCGATGAAGCTGACGTCGGGCAAAGCCACCTCCTCGCGCACCAATCGCTCATAGCGCCGGCGCAAGGTCTCGCGCAGCGCGCCGTAGTCGTCTCCGCTAGCCGCGGTTGCGATGTTGAAGCGCCGGTAAGCGCTTTTGACGGGCCCATTGCCGTCGAACACGACGCAACTGCCCACCGTCGCCTCGCCCTGGGTGTGGCTGATGTCGAAGCACTCCAGCCGCCGCGGCGCCTCGGGTAAACCCAAGACCACCGCAAGATCGTCAAACCGGATCTTCAGATTGACGCCGCCAATCTGCCGCAACCGCAAGGCTTCAGTCGCGTTGGTGCGCGCCAGTTCCACCCAGCGCATCCGCTGCCCCCGCTGCGGCCGCCGTAATGCAACGCTGTGTCCGGCCGCCGCCGAGAGCGCCTCGCCGAGAAGTGCCGCCTCCTCGATGTCGCCATCCAGCAGGATCTCGGCAGGAGGCGGCACCTGCTCGTAGTGCTGACTGAGAAACGCCGTCCGCAATTCGGCAGCCGTCGTGTCGGGCGGCAACTGGGGCGTGAACACCTGATGCCCGAGATGCTGCCCGCCACGCACCAGGCCCAGCGAGAGCACGGCCGTTCCACCTTCCATGGCCACCGCCAGCACGTCGACATCTCCACCCTGCGTGCTCACGTCCTGACGTGCTGCGATCTGCCGCAGGCGTGCGATGCGATCGCGCAAGACGGCCGCACGCTCGAACTCGAGCCGTTCGGCGGCCTGTTCCATGCGCGTGGCGAGATTTTCGATGACTTCCTGTCCGAATCCTTCTAGAAAACGCACCGCGTCCCGCACATCCTGGGCATAGTCGGTCTCGGCAATCAGCCCGACGCAGGGCGCGGAGCAGCGCCCGAGCTGGTGCTGCAGGCAGGGCCGCTCGCGGCGGGCAAAGTCGGCGTCCTCGCAGACCCGCAGCCGGAACAGGCGTTGCAGTTCCTTCAGTGCGGCACGCACGGCGCCGGCATTGGGATAAGGCCCGAACAGGCGGCCATCGCGCCGAAACGCGCCGCGATAGAAGCGGATGCGTGCAAAGGCGTGATTGCCGGTCAGGTGCACATAGGGGTAGCTTTTGTCGTCCCGCAGCACGACGTTGTAACGCGGCCGGTGCGCCTTGATGAGATTGCTTTCCAGCAGCAAGGCCTCGGCTTCGGTGCGCGTGACGGTGACCTGGATGTCCTTCACGCGGCTCATCAAGGCGCGGGTCTTGGCGCTTTGGCCGGCGCGCCGAAAGTAACTGCCGACCCGCGCCCGCAGCCGCCGTGCCTTGCCCACATACAACAGCTCGCCACACTCGCCACGCATGCTGTAGACGCCCGGCCGGTCCGGCAACGCGCGCACGAAGCCGCGAAAATCGAAATGTTCCGGCGGCAGATCACCCACGGCAGTCCACCCATTCCCGCGCCTCGGCGACCACGGCGCGAAACATCGCCGCCGTCAACCGGCCGGTCGAGGTGTTGTAGCGACTGCAATGATAGGAGCTCAGCAGGGTACGCCCCTCCGGAAGCCAGGCTCGCGCACCATGGCCAAAGGGATGGCGCGCGAGAGGCAGATCCAGCGCCCGCAGGACCGCTTCGTGGGCCACGCGCCCCAGGGCCAGCACGACACCGGGCCTGGGCTGCACTGCGAGATCCTGCCGCAAATAAGGCAGGCAACGGCGAATCTCCTCGGGCAACGGCCGGTTCAACGGCGGCACGCAGCGCACGGCATTGGTGATACGGCAGTTGAGCAACCGCAAGTCATCCCCGGTATGACGTGAGGCGACGGCTGTGCTGAAACCGTAGGCATGCAGGGTTTCATAGAGCAGTTCGCCCGCGTAATCGCCGGTAAAAGGTCGTCCGGTGGCATTCGCACCATGCAGACCGGGCGCGAGCCCGACGATCAAAAACCGCGCGTCATCCGGCCCAAAGGCGGCAACCGGCGCGTTGTGATAGTGGGGATGGCGCGTCGTGTTTTCATCCCGAAACGCCACCAACCGCGGGCACAGGCGGCAGGCGGGATCAAACACGGCGGCCGGGGCATCCGGGCCGGGCGGCGAAAACGGGCGCATGGCAATGCAGATTCCAAAAGGTTCTCGGGGCCGGCCGCATAGGCTCGCGCTGCGCAACGGTGGACTCGCCGAGTTCCTCCGGATTGCGGCGCAGGCAAGGAGCGTGGACTAACCGGCATTCAGATCGAGCAGTCCGTGGCGCATGGCCAGCCGGGTCAGCTCGACATCATTGTTCACGCAGAGTTTTTCGAACAGTCGATAGCGGTAGGTATTGACCGTCTTGGGGCTGATGAACAGTTTGTCCGAAATTTCCTGGATCGACCAACCCTGCACCACCATCATCATGACCTGCATCTCGCGCTGGGACAGGTCCGCAAGGCCGACGGACTTGGCGCCCGGCATACGCGAGAGCGCCATGCCCCGCGCCAGATCGGCATCGAGATAGCGTTCACCGGCATGCACCTTGCGGATGGCCTGGATAAACTCCTCGGCGCCGCAGTCCTTGGTCAGGTAGCCGGCAGCACCTGCCGCGAGCAATTGCTCCGGATAGGGATCGTGGCGCTGCACCGACAGGCTGATGACCCGGACCTGCGGATGATGGTGAACCAGCTTGCGCGTGGCTTCCAGGCCGCCGATGCCGGGCATGTGGATATCCATCAGCACCACGTCCGGATGCACCTCACCGACCCGCACCAACGCCTGCTCCCCGCTATCGGCCTCACCGACCACCTGGATGTCGCCGGCCGCTTCGAGCAGCCGTTTGATGCCGCTGCGGATGAGTTGATGATCGTCCACCACCAGCACCTTGATCATGGCGCCCGTTCTCCCGCACGAGATTGATTCCGATTCATACACCAGCACTGTGTCCTAGATTAGCACCCCGCCGATGCACTGCGCAGGTCAAACCCATAAGAATCAGGCGGCTTCGGCCAGAAAGCCGCGGATCAATGCTTGCGAACGTGCCGGCGCCATGTGCCAGAACAGATGCCCGCAACCCGGCAATGCCGCCAAACGCCCCGCCGGCAACCGCCCGCTCAGGCGTTCGCCGTTGGGGAAGGGAATGAGCTGGTCGGCCGTGCCGTGGATGACAAGGGCCGGCTGGGTGAGACGCGCCAGGGCTTCCGCGGCATGGAAGCGCCCGATTGCCTGGGCTTGCGCCAGCATCCCCTTGGCGCGACGGCGATAGCGGGTGGCCTCATCGACCAGGGCCTGAAAGCGGTCGCGGTCCTGCTCGATCCACTCCGGCGTGTAGTTGACGGCCAGTGCCCGGGCCGCAGCCTCCTGCGGCGTCGTCCCGGGAGCGGGCATCATGGCGCTCATGACCGCCCGGTCGGGTGCCGGCGCAAAGCGGCCCGAGTCCGAGGTGCACCCCAAGACCAGCCGGTCGATCCGCTCGGGCGCCCGCAAGGCCAGCGTCTGCGCGATCATGCCGCCCATGCTGATGCCCATCACGTGCGCTCTTGGCCAACCGAGCGCGTCCAGGACGGCCTCGGCGTCACTCGCCAGCTGGTCCATCGTGTACGGCCCATCGGGCACATCGCTCTCGCCCATGCCCCGGTTGTCGAACACAGCCACCGGGCGGTCGACAGCCAACGCTTCGGGCAGGTCCCGCCAATCCTCCTTCACGCCCGACAGTCCCATGATCATCAGCAGCGGCTGCCCATCGGCACCGGCATTGAAGACACGATAGGTCAGGCGCACGGAGCCGGATTGCGCAGCGGCGGTCTGGGTCAGGCTCATGGGTGAGGTTCCAGTGTCAGTTGAATCCGATGGCATTGCAGTCTAGCAAGCGATCCGCTGCGCTGCGCGACCCATGCGGCACGCTTGAGAGCGCTCGGGAGCCCGCGCCATACTGGAGCAAGGACACACAAACGGGGAATGGACGCCATGGGCGCGAAGGTCTATCCGGTTTTCGAACACCTCGCCCGCGAAGCACGCATCGATGCGGCGCATTATCAGGCGCTCTACGCGCGCTCGGTGGCCGAGCCCGAGGCGTTCTGGGCCGAGCGGGCACGCGCCTGCGTGGACTGGATACGCCCCTTCGAGCGCGTGCTCGACTGGCATTGGGACGCGCGCGAGGCCCACGCGCGCTGGTTCGAGGACGGGGTGCTCAACGTCGCGGCGAACTGCCTGGACCGCCATCTCGCGATCCGCGGCGACAAGACCGCCATCCTCTGGGAAGCCGATGAACCGGGTCAGTCCCGGCGTCTGAGCTATCGCGAACTGCACACGGCCGTCTGCCGACTGGCCAACGCGCTGCGCGCCGAGGGCGTGACCAAGGGCGACCGGGTCTGCCTCTACCTGCCCATGATTCCGGAAGCCGCCATCGCCATGCTGGCCTGCACGCGCATCGGCGCCGTCCATTCGGTGGTCTTTGGCGGCTTTTCCGCCAGCGCCCTGCGCGACCGCATCCAGGACGCCGACTGCCGGGTGGTGATCACGGCCGATGCGGCGCGGCGCGGTGGCAAGACGGTGCCGCTGAAAGCCCAGGTGGACGCGGCGCTGGCCGAATGCCCGTCGGTGCGTCGGGTGATCGTGGTGCGCCACACGGGCGCACCCATCGACTGGCAGGAAGGCCGCGACGCCAATTACCAGACGCTGGTCGATGCAGCAGAGCCTGACTGCCCGCCCGAGCCGATGGGCGCCGAGGATCCGCTCTTCATCCTCTACACCTCCGGCTCCACCGGCAAGCCCAAGGGCGTGCTGCACACGACGGGCGGTTATCTGGTCTATGCCGCCAGCACCTTCGCCGAGGTATTCGATTACCGCGAATCCGATGTGTTCTGGTGCACCGCCGACGTCGGCTGGATCACCGGCCATTCCTACGTGCTCTACGGGCCGCTGTGCAATGGCGCCACCACGGTGATGTTCGAGGGCGTGCCCACCTACCCCGACGCTGCGCGCTGCTGGCAGGTGATCGACGCGCACCAGGTGACGGTGTTCTACACCGCTCCCACCGCCATCCGCGCCCTCATGGCCTTCGGCGATGCGCCGCTCGCGGGCAGCCGCCGTACCAGCCTGCGCCTGCTCGGCACGGTCGGCGAACCCATCAATCCCGAAGCCTGGGAGTGGTATTACCACAAGGTGGGTCAGGGGCGTTGCCCCATCGTCGATACCTGGTGGCAGACCGAAACCGGGGGCATCCTGCTCAGCCCGCTGCCCGGCGCCACACCGCTCAAGCCCGGCGCCGCCACCCGGCCGCTGTTCGGCGTGCAGCCGGCGCTGCTCGACGAAACCGGCCAGGAAATCGAGGGACCCGGCGAAGGCCGGCTGGCGCTGAAGTTCCCCTGGCCCGGCATGGCCCGCACCGTCTACGGCAACCATGCCCGCTTCGTGGAGACCTATTTCTCGACCTTCCCCGGCTATTACTTCACCGGCGACGGCGCCCGGCGCGATGCCGACGGCGATTACTGGATCACCGGCCGGGTGGACGACGTGCTGAACATCTCGGGTCACCGGCTCGGCACCGCCGAGATCGAAAGCGCGCTGGTGCTGCATCCGGCGGTGGCCGAGGCAGCGGTGGTCGGCTTTCCGCATCCGGTCAAGGGTCAGGGCATCCATGCCTATGTGACGCTCATGGAGGGCATCGCGCCCGATCCGGCGCTGGAAGCGGAACTGAAAGCGCTGGTGGCACGCGAGATCGGCCCCATCGCCCGGCCCGACGTGATCCAGCTCGCCCCCGCACTGCCCAAGACCCGCTCGGGCAAGATCATGCGCCGCATCCTGCGCAAGCTCGCTGCCGGGGAAACCGAAGGCTTGGGGGATACGTCCACGCTGGCCGACCCGAGCGTGGTGGACAACCTCAAGCCGCCGCAGACCGGCGCCTGATCCAGGACGCCGGCTGTTCCTGCGGCGCTTCAGCCGCCGGCCGCTCCGCCCGCCCGCTGCCAACGCTCGAACCCGGCTGTCAGATCCTCGATGAGATCCTCAGGCGCCTCGAGGCCCGCATGAATGCGCAGCCAGGGCCCGGCAGTCGTCCACGGCGTGGCCGTGCGCGTATGCTCCGGATGCACCGGCAGCAACAGACTCTCAAAGCCGCCCCAACTGTAGCCCAGCCCGAACAGTGCCAATCCGTCGACGAAAGCGGCCAGCGCCTCGCGCGTGCATGGCGCCAGCTCGATGGCAAACAGCCCGCTGGCGCCGCGGAAATCCCGCCGCCACAGGCCGTAGTCCGGGTCCTGCGGCCAGGCGGGATAGCGCACGCCCCGCACCTCGGGCCGCGCGCTCAGCCAGTCGATGAGGGTGAGCGCCGTCGCCTGATGGCGCGCCAGCCGCACCGCCAGCGTCCGCAGGCCGCGCAGGCCCAGCGCGCATTCCTCACTGCCGGCGCAGTGCCCCAGCGTCACCGCGGTTTTCTTGATGCGCTCGTAATGCGCCGCATCGACATTGATCACGCCCAGCATGGCATCGGCGTGCCCGACCACGTATTTGGTCGCGGCGTGGATGGACACGTCGACGCCGTGCGCGAAGGCCTTGAAATAGAGCGGCGTGGCCCAGGTGTTGTCGAGCGCCACAGGAACGCCCCGCGCGTGCGCCGCCGCGCACAGGGCCGGCACGTCCTGCACCTCGAAGGTGAGCGAGCCCGGCGATTCGGCGAAGACGAGCCGTGTTTCGGGGCGGATCAGCGCGGCGATGTCGGCGCGCGGGGCATAGTAGGTCGTGCTCACCCCCATGCGCGCCAGCAAACCGTCGCAGAAGAGTCGCGTCGGTCCGTACACGGTATCGACCATGAGCAGATGATCGCCGGGGTTCAGAAACGCCAGCAGCGTCGTGGTGATCGCCGCCAGCCCGGACTCGACCGCCACCGACCGATGCGCGCCCTCCAGCGCGGCCATGGCTTCTTCCAGCGCGAAGGTGGTCGGGGTGCCGAAGCGACCGTAATAGGTGCCCGTGAACGGCCGGTGCGAGGCGGCTTCCAAGGCCGCCAGGCTGGGAAAAAGCACGGTGGAGGCGCGATAGACCGGCGGATTGACCACGCCGTCGAAACGCTCGGGGTCACGCCCGAGATGGGTCAGGGCAGTGTCGTCATGCACAGCGGTTCTCCGAGGTCGGGGCGGTCAGGTGCCGTCGCTGACCCGCCGCTGCAGCTTGCGGATGCCCTGCCGGCCGATCAGCAGCAACAGCACCGGTGCTCCCGCCAGAAGATGCCAGTAGTAGGTAGAAAAACGCCAGAGCAGGATCGCGGTGGCCAGTTGCGGCGCGGCCACATACGGCGCGAGCAGAGCCGCGGACCCGAGTTCCGTGACCCCCGCTCCGCCCGGCAGCAGGCCGATCTGTCCGGCGCTGAGCGCCACCATCTGCACCAGAAACACCACCGCCCAGGCCAGCGGCACGTTCAATCCCCAGAGCACGACATAGAGCACGCTGTAGCGGGTGATCCACTGCAAGGCGCACATCGCATAGATCGCCAGCAAGCGGGGTTTGGGGATCGCCAGCAACTCGTGGACCCGGCGCCGGAACAGCAGCGCAAACCGGCCGATGCGCCGGCGTACCGTTGGCGCCACACCTGTCAGATCGCCCAGCACCTCGCCCAGTCGCAGGATGCGCCGAAAACGCAGCAGCGCCAGCGTCGACAGCGCCAGCAGGGCGAGCAGCACGCCGACGGCCGCCATCGCGCCGGCCTCGAGTCCCGGCGGCCACAGCGGACACCACCACACCATGAATGGAATCAGCGCGATGAAGAACGTGAGATCGATGAACTGATCCATGGTGTAGATCGCCGCGCCGTCCGCGCCGCGCAGCCCATGCCGCCCCAGCAGGGTGGCATAGGCGACGGGTCCCGCCAGCCCCAGCGGCGTCGCATTCACCACGCACTCGGTCGCCATGATGGTCGCGAGCGCCTCGCGCTGCCCGAGCCGCACGTGGCCCCAAGCCATCAGCCGCAGCCGCAGCGCGCTGAAATTCCAGGCGATCAGGGCCAGCGTCGGCCCCAGCACAAACAGCGGCCCGGGCACCTGGTGCAGCAGACGCAACGCCTCACCACCGCCGTACCAGAGTGGCACCGCCAGACCGGCCAGCACCGCGAATCCGAGCAGAATCCAGGGATGATGCCGCAACATGCTCCTCCGCTCAGAGCCTGCGCGACATCCAGGCCCCCTTGGTCAGCGATTCCCGGTCCTGCATCAGCCGATCAATGGTCTGCATCCACCAGCGCGCGACGGCCGGATGGGCCAGATCGGCCGGATGGATGTCGAGCCGGATCGCCGGGCTGTTGCGACCCCGCCACAGCGTCCACTCGTTGCGCAATCGCGACAGCACCCGCCGCGAACGACTGCGCACGCTCCAGACCAGGCTCACCTGGCGCTGCACCTGCCAGTCCGGCAGCCGGTACAAGCAGCGCCGTCCGGCAGCATAGCGCACCGGCAACATTGGCAAGGCCCGCCGCGTGCCGCGACTCATCAGCCAAGCCGGCGCGACGAAGCCTTCGGTCGTCAGCCCGACCTCAGCCAGGTCCTGCAGTCCCCGCGCGACCCGCGCCAGCGCCCGCGGCGCGCTCAAGGCGGCAAATTCGCCTTCCCGGGCCGTATAGATCCGTCGCACCAGCCACTGCAGCGGCGAGCGCCCGAGCGGCTCCCCGTCCAGATGCTGCACGCCGTGGAACACGATCTCGTCGCCCTGCGCGCGGCGCGCCTGCAGCGTGGCGACGAACTCGGGATGCTCGCGCAACGCCCCCCCGCCGTGATAGTCGGTGACCACCAGCAGCGAACTCACGATACCGCAGCGATCCAGTGCCTCGAGGAGCGTCGCGTAGCATGCCCAGGTCTGGGGGGCGACGTCATGCAGCACCACCATCAGCACCTTGCTGGAGGGGCGCGTAGCCATCGGAAGCGATGGCGGAACGGATGCCGACAAGCTGTTCATAGGTTTGCCTGAGTTGGTTCATCTGTATCGTCCAGTCCCAGCGGACTTGCGCCCACTGCCGGGCCTGTGCCCCCATGGCGTTCCGATCCTGCGCGAACAGATCGCGCACGGCAGCAGCCATGGCGTCCGCCGTCGGCGCCGGCGCCACCACCCCGGTGCCGGGGACAACCAGTTCCGGCAGCGCGCCGCAGTCGCTGACCACCACCGGTGTCCCGCTTGCCATCGCCTCGAGCACCACCAGCCCGAAGGTCTCGCAGTCGCCTGCGTGGACGAAGACATCGGCGCTGGCCAAAAGCCGCGACAAGGCTGCGCCGCGGACATAGCGCGAGCGCACCGTCACGTTTGCCTGCCGCACCGCGGGCATGCCGGGCCCGACGAGCAGCAGGTGATGGCCCGCGCCGAGCCGGCGGAACGCCTCGACCAGCACCGGCAGATTCTTTTCCGGTGCGGCCCGGCCAACAAACAGCGCAAGGCGCGTGTCGAGCGACAGACCGAGACGCTGCTTGAGCCCCGTGGGGTCGGCATGGCGCGGGTGAAAGATCTCGCAGTCCACCCCCAATCCCTGCGGCTGGAGCCGCTCGACCCCCGCCTCCGCCAGCCGCTGCATCACATGACGGCTGGGCACCAGCACCCGATCGAAGCGCCCGTAGAAATCGCGCACATAGCGCCGGGCAGCCGCCCGGAGCGGCGCCCCGCCGCAGCGCCCCAGCAGCGACACGATGTCGGAGTGGTAGAACGCCACCACCGGCACGCCGAGGCGCTGCCCAGCATCCAGCGCCGCCCAGCCCGGCACACCGGGGTCGCCGGCCTCGATCAGATCCGGCCGGGTCGCCTCGAGCGCCGCGATCCAGCCGCCGCGCCGCCAGGGAAAGCGGTAGCCGTGGCTGAACGGCAAGGGACCGGCGGCCACATACCGCACCGCGTCCAGCCGGCGCGTGCGCCGCGCCGGGACGATCAAGGTATGCCGCCAGCTGGGCAGGACACCCAGCATGCGCCGCTTGATTTCGAGGTATCGACGTACCCCGCCGCTGTCCGGGGCATAGAAAAACGTGACATCCGCCAGATGCACCCGGCTCCTCCTCGGCGGCACCCGGCTCCGAGCCGGAGGCTATAGCCGGTCATACTAGGCCGGCCGCATTGCAGAATGGAGACAACACGCCACACCGGCCGACCGCCCCCGGGGCGCCGGGACCGATAAAGACACCCAGGCGACCGTCAAAGGCGCAACGTGGCGTCCAAGACCGGCGGCCTGCGAAAAACGCGTTTCCGTCTATCCGAGTGAAACGCAAAACCGGACAATGAGCGCTCTCGACACGCCTACGGATGAGCGCGCGACGTCCCCCCGGTTTTGAGTAGATGGGGGTTTGGAGTCTGATCCCCGAAGGCAAGGAGATGGGAGGTGAAGAAGCGGTTTACCGAAGAGCAGATGATAGGCTTTCTGCGTGAGGCGGAGGCTGGCGTGCCGGTCAAGGAGCTGTGCTGCCGGCAGGGCTTCAGCGAGGGCTGGTATGAGCTGTGGCGCAGCAAGT
>DATLZY010000041.1:0-43380 GCA_035573755.1 Candidatus Acidiferrales bacterium | reverse complement strand
GCACCGGCGTGAGCGCACGTACGCCGAGCGCTGGGAGCGCTACAAGGCCCGCGTGCGCGCCAAGGTCGAGCACCCGTTCCGGGTCATCCAGCAGCCGCTGGGCTACGTGAGGGTGCGCTACCACGGCATCGCGAAGAACGCCGCGCAGATGATCACGCTGTTCGCGCTGTCGAACCTGTGGATGGCGCGCCGGCGTTTGTTGCCCGCGACGGGAGCAGTGCGTCTGTAAGGCGGGCAAACCCGCCAAAAACCGCCCTGCGCAGGCAAATGCGGTTCAAAAGCGACGCCGGGCCGGCACCATAACGCCGAAATCCAGACGGCAGAGCAGGTTGTTCAGACCTTCCTTAGGCGCTGCACTGCGCGGAAGCAGGGCCTGCACGCTGGCTCACTGCGGTATGCTGACGTCCCAAGGCGCTCAATACGGCCCGAAGCGTCGCCGCCGTCACATCCGCATCGATTCCCACGCCGTGCCACGTTCGGTCCTCGTCGCCGATGCGCAGTTCGACGTAGCTGACGGCGCGGGCATCGGATCCCGGCGCAAGCGCATGTTCACGGTAGTCGACGACCTCGATCGGCACGGCGTGTCGCTCGCGCAGAGCATGGATGAATCCGTCGATGGGTCCGCGTCCGATGCCGGTCACCAGGTGATCGACGCCTGCCGTATCGCGGACGATGGCCTGTACCCGCCGCAGCCGTGCACCGTTGTCCTCATGGGGCGCCTCCCGGTATTCCACCAGCGCATGCGCATCCGGAACCGCAAGATAGCTGGCCTCGAACAGCTTCCACAGGTCGGCTGCGGTGATTTCCTTGCCGGTTTCGTCCGCCACGGACTGGACCATGTTGCGAAATTCGATCTGCAATCGGCGCGGCAGGTCGAGTCCGAATTCGCTGGCCATCAGATGGGCGATGCCGCCCTTGCCGGACTGGCTATTGATGCGGATCACCGCCTCATAGCTGCGGCCGACATCGCGCGGGTCGATGGGCAAGTAGGGCACTTCCCAGACGGGAACCTCGGCTGTATCGGCCGCACGCGCGGCCAGCCCCTTTTTGATTGCATCCTGGTGTGAGCCGGAAAAGGCCGTGAACACCAGTTCTCCCGCATAGGGATGCCGCGGGTGGACCGGCAACTGGTTGCAGGTTTCAGCGACGCGCACGATGTCGTTGATGCGCGAGAAATCGAGCCCCGGATGCACGCCTTGCGTGTAGAGATTCAGCGCCAGGGTCACGATGTCGACGTTGCCGGTGCGTTCGCCGTTGCCGAATAGCGTGCCTTCGATGCGGTCGGCCCCGGCCAGCAGCGCCAGTTCCGCCGCGGCCACGGCCGTGCCGCGATCGTTGTGCGGATGCACGGACAGCACCACGTGCTCGCGGTGAGGCAGGTGGCGGTGCATCCATTCGATCTGATCCGCGTAGACGTTCGGCGTCGTCATCTCCACCGTCGCCGGCAGATTGACGATCGCAGGGTGGCTGGCGCGGGGTTGCCAGATCGCGAGCACGGCGCCGCAGACCTCGAGCGCAAAATCGAGTTCGGTTCCCGTGAAGCTCTCGGGCGAGTACTGGAAAACCCATTCCGTTTCGGGATGACGCGCCGCATGCGCTGCCACCCAGCGCGCGCCCTGTTCGGCAATCTCCCGGATGCCCGAACGGTCCTTGCCGAAGACGAGCCGACGCTGCACCTCGGAAGTGGAATTGTAGACATGGACGATGGCGCGGCGTGCACCCCGCAGCGACTCGAAGGTGCGGGCGATGAGATCCTCGCGAGCCTGCGTCAGCACCTGGATCGTCACGTCTGCTGGGACGCGGTCCTGTTCGATGAGCGCGCGCACGAAATCGAAGTCGGTCTGGCTGGCGGCCGGGAACCCGACCTCGATTTCCTTGAAGCCGATGGCAACCAAGGTCTCGAACATCTGGCGCTTGCGTGCGCTGTCCATGGGCTCGATGAGAGCCTGATTGCCGTCGCGCAGGTCGACGCTGCACCAGATCGGCGGCCGTGAAGCACGGCGGGTTGGCCACTGCCGGTCCGGCAATGCGACGATGCCGACTGCGTGATATTTCTCGTCCGGATGCTTGATCATCTGATGTGGACTCCTGGGATGGGAACGGGGTGCGCCCAGGATCGTCATCAAGGCCGCCAGGCAGGCGCTCGCAGGGCCCGGCGACCGCACCGCAGTCGCAGATCTATCGGCAATCGGGGATAGCAGGAAAACGATGCGGACATGTGGTGTGACCCTGGCGTAGCAACGACAGAAGGAGCCGGAACAAGGCGTCCCGGGTCACAGTCGCAGCAGCAGGATCCCATGTCGCATGTGAGGCATGACCCGAATCTAACGGGCAAGATGCAGGGCTGTCAAGGCACAGCGGCAGCTTGGCTCCCGGTTTGCTGGGCGCTGTCCCAACTGCCTCCCAAGGCTCGAATCAGGTCGATGCTGGCCGCCAGACGCTGATTCAGCAGCGCGACGCTCGTCCGCTCGCTGTCCAGCAGGACCGTCTGGGCGTTGACGACATTGAGGTAACCGACGAGGCCCGCCTTGTACTGATTGGTGGCAACTTCGAGCGATTGGCGTGCAAAATCTTCCGTTTCGGACTGGGTGATGGCCTCTTCTTCCAATATACGCAGGGCCGCCAGTTGATCTTCCACTTCCTGGAAGGCGCTGATCACGACAAGGCGGTAACTGTCGGCGGTTGCCTCGACGACGGCTTCGGCTTGCTCAACCTGCGCCTTGCGCAGACCGCCGTCGAACAGCGACAAGGCCAGTCGGGGACCCAGCGACCAGAACCGGTTGGGGAGACCGATTAGATCGCTGAGACTGGTGCCTTGATAGCCCCCGTTGGCCGAGATGGTGAGATTCGGAAAGTACGCGGCCTTGGCCACCCCGATCTGGGCATTCGCCGCAGCCACCCGGCGTTCGGCCGCAGCAATGTCGGGACGGCGCTCCAAAAGAGCTGAAGGAAGCCCGGTCGGGACGACGGGAATGACCGGATTGGTCAGCGGCGCGGGAGGGAAATCGAACTGGGCCGGTGGCCGTCCGAGCAACACGGCGAGGGCATGCTCCAGTTGCGCGCGCTGGATCCTCAAGTCCTGAGCCTGGGCTTGGATCGATCGCAGCTGCGTTTTCGCCTGCAGGACGTCCGCTCGCGACGTTACCCCGCTTTCATAGCGGTTCTCGGCGATCTGCAGTAAACGCTCATGGGCGGCAATGCTCTGCCCGAGCTTGTCTTGAAGCGTATCGTTGGTGCGTAGTGCAAAGTAGATGCGCGCCAGTTGTGCCTGCATGCTAAGCCGCATGGACTGGAGATCGGCCGCGCTCGCCGTGAGATTGGCCTCATTGGACTCGATTTGCCGCCGCACCCGTCCCCACAGGTCGATTTCCCAGCTGCTGCTGAGGCCGACGTTGTACTGGGTGCGCGGATCGAAGTCGATTTCTGGCGGCTTGATGGCCGGTGGCCGGATACGCAGGGCACCAAAAGGCCCGAAGCGTTGCTCGGGAAGCTGGATGGGCTCGCGGTTGAGCCCCGTCAAAGGGTCTGCGATCTGACTGCGGGTGACACCGGTGGAGCCACCCACCATGGGGAAGAGTGCCGAACGGTTGGCCGCCAGCACCGCCTGTGCCTGCCGAAACTGGCTCTCGGCAATCCGGATGTTCAGATTGCCTTGGCTCAATTCGGCCTGCAAGGCGTCGAGCTTGGGATCACCATAGATCTGCCACCACGCGCCACGGTCCAGATGGGCCGCCGGTTCGGCAGGCTTCCAGTCTCCAGCTTCTTTGTAGGCCGTCGGGGTTTGCAGCGCCGGGCGCTCATAGTCGGGTCCGAGTTTGCAGGCGCTGAGCAGCGTCAAACATGTGATCACGCCCAAGCGCAGTGCCTTCATGAGAGATCGGTATGAAGGAGAGTCGGTCTGGAAAAGCGTGGCCATGCAAGCGCCTTCAATCGGTGACATGGAGGGGACGGCGGTCGGTTGTCCAGTGCCGCTGGAACCATTGATGCAGCCGGTCCATATAGAGGTAGACGACTGGGGTGGTGTAGAGCGTCAGGAACTGACTGAACAATAGTCCGCCGACGATGGCAATGCCGAGCGGCCGGCGCAGATCGGCGCCGTACCCCGTCGCAATCGCCAGGGGCAGGGCGCCGAGCGTCGCGGCCAGTGTGGTCATGAGAATGGGCCGGAGCCGCACCAGGGCTGCCTCAAAGATGGCTTCACGAGCGCTTACGCCAGACTCTCGTTGCGTCTGAATGGCGACGTCGACCATCATGATGGCATTTTTCTTCACGATGCCGATGAGCAGAAACAGGCTGATCAGCGCCATGGCATTGAGTTCGACCCCAGTGATCAGCAGCGCCAGAATGGCGCCCACTCCGGCTGAGGGCAGCGTCGAGAGAATCGTGATCGGGTGGATGAAGCTCTCGTAAAGGATCCCCAGCACGACATAGATCGTGATCAGCGCCCCCAGCAGCAGCCAGGGTTCCGAGGAAAGCGATTTCTTGAACGCGAGCGCTTCGCCCTGAAATCCCCCGCGGACCGACGATGGAGAGCCGATCTGCGTCATCGCACGCCGGATGATCTGGTCGGCATCGCTGAGCGACACACCGGGCGCGAGATCGAAGGAGAGCGTCGCGGCAGCGAACTGGCCCTGATGGTTGACGACGATGGGACCGGTCGTCGTCTCCACATGACTGAAGGTCGAGAGTGGGACCAGCGTGCCGTTCTTCGACGGTACGAACAGCTTCTCCAGGCTCGCCGGATCACGGGTGTCGGCAGGGCCTGCGGTCATCACGACGAAATACTGGTTGCGCTCGGCGTAGATGGTCGATACCGGCCGTTGCCCAAAGGCATCGTACAGCGCGGCGTCGACACGTGCCGGATCCACGCCAAGGCGTATGGCGGCGTCGCGGTCGACGACGACCTTGGCATGCAGGCCGCGAGTCTTGAGGTCGTTGTTGACGTCGACCAGTTGCGGGGATTCCTTGAGCGCCGCCTCGAGACGTGGCGCCCACTGATAGAGGTCTTCGAGGTTGTCGCTCTGCAGTGTGTACTGGTAGCGCGAGTTGGCCGGCCGGCCGCCAGGGCGGATGTCCTGGGGTCCCTGCAGGAAGAGCGTGGCGCCGGGGATGTCGTTCACCTGTGTGCGCAGTCGCTCCATGACCTTGTGAGCCGGTAATTTCCGATCTTCCAAGGGTTTGAGAGACACGAACACGAAGCCGGTATTGCCTTGCGACTCGCCACCGATGAAGGAGACCACACTCTCGACGGCGGGATCTGCCCGCAGGATGTCGGTGAACTGCTGTTGCTTCTCCCGCATCGACTGGAACGACAGCGCCTGTTCGCCGCTGATGTAACCGAGCAGCTTGCCGATGTCGTACTGCGGCATCAGTCCCTTGGGAACGACCACGAACAGGAAGATGTTGAAGGCAAACGTCGCGAAGAGCGACATCAATGTCAGAAACGAATGGCGCAGGGCCCAGTTCAGACTGCTGCGATACAGCGCGACCATGCGCTCGAAGCCCCGATCGAGCGCGCGATGCAGCCGGCCCGGCTCGGCAAAGGTATCGGCACGCAGGAGTCGCGCACTCATCATGGGTGTCAGGGTAAGCGACACCACCATCGAAACCAGGACTGCGAGTGAAAGCGTGGCACCGAATTCCTGGATCAACCGTCCGATCATGCCGCCCATGAGCACGATGGGCAGGAACACGGCGACCAAAGACAAGGTCATGGACACCACGGTGAAACTGACTTCGCGGGTGCCGTCGAGCGCGGCCTGAAACGGCGGGCTGCCCTGTTCGAGATGGCGGATGATGTTTTCCAGCACCACGATGACATCGTCTACGACGAATCCGGTCGCGATGGTGATGGCCATCAGTGACAGATTGTCGATGGTATATCCCATCAGATACAGCGCGCCGAAGGTGCCGATCAGGGACACCGGCAGTGCGACGGCCGGGATGAGCGCGGCGCGTGCGTTGCGCAGGAAGAGCAGCACCACGCCCAGCACCAGGATGGTGGAAATCACAATGGTCAGTTCCACCTCGTGCAGCGATGCACGAATGGTCTCCGACTGGTCGAGTTCGATGGTGAGATCGACGCCGCCGGGAACCGATGCCTTGAGCTCGGGTAACAATGCCTTGACGCGATCGACCGTTTCGATGACGTTGGCGCCCGGCTGCCGGCGCAGCGTGATCAACACCGCCGGTTTGCCGTTCGCGGTACCGGCATTGCGCACGTCCTGGACGGCGTCGCGAACCTCGGCGATGTCGCGTAAATACACGGGCGAGCCCTGGACGTAGGCCACGACCAGATCACGAAACGCATCGGCCGTCTTGGCCTGATCGTTGGCGTGGATCAGCCAGCGATTCTCGCCGTCCTCGAGGAAACCCTTGGGCCGGTTGGCGTTTGCGCCGGCCAGCGTCTGCCGGATCTGTTCGAGCCCAAGGCCGTATTTGTTAACCGCATCCAGGTTGAGCTCGACCCGCACGGCCGGCAGCGCCGATCCGCCCAGTTCCACCTGCCCGACCCCCAAAACCTGCGAGAGTTTCTGCGCCAATACGGTGGAGGCGGCATCGTACATCTGCCCTGGGGTCAGGGTATCGGAGGTAAGAGAAATCACCAGCACTGGGGAATCCGCAGGATTTGCCTTGCGGTAGATAGGGTTGGTCGGCAGATTGGCGGGCAGCAGACTGCGCGCCGCGTTGATGGCGGCCTGCACGTCGCGCGCCGCGCCGTCGATGTTCCGGTTCACGTCGAACTGGATGATGATGCGGGTGAAGCCGATGGAACTCGCCGAACTCATCTCCTCGATGCCCGCGATACGCCCGAGTTGGCGTTCGAGCGGCGTCGCCACCGTGGTCGCCATCGTCTCGGGGCTGGCGCCGGGCAGCCGCGCGATGACGACGATGGTGGGAAAATCGATCTGGGGCATCGGCGCCACGGGCATGAGCGAGAAGCCGAGCAGCCCCGACAGCGTGATCGCCAGCGTCAGGAGGGTGGTGGCGACCGGCCGGTAGATGAAAAACGCGCCGGGATTCAAGCGCTGCCCTCGGAGGCGGTACTGATACGACGCCCCACACGTTCGGAAAGATTCGCAAAGGCCAGATAAATCACCGGAGTGGTGAACAGGGTCAGCAACTGACTCAGGATGAGCCCACCGACCAGGGTCAATCCGAGCGGCCGGCGCAACTCGGCGCCGACACCCGTGCTCAGCATCATCGGCAAGGCGCTGAGCAAGGCCGCCATGGTCGTCATGAGAATGGGTCTGAAACGGAGCAGGCAGGCCTCGAAGATGGCCTCCCGCGGCGACTTCCCACCAGTGCGCTCGGCATCGAGGGCGAAGTCGACCATCATGATGGCGTTCTTTTTCACGATGCCGATCAGCAACACGATGCCGATGATGCCGACCACGTCCAGCGGATGGCCGGTGAGCATGAGTGCCAGCAGCGCGCCGACGCCCGCCGAGGGCAGCGTGGAAAGAATGGTGATGGGATGGATGTAGCTTTCATAGAGCATACCCAAGACGATGTACATGCAGACGATGGCGGCGATCAGCAGGAAGGTCTGATTGGCGAGCGAGGCGCGGAAAGCGAGTGCATCACCCTGAAACCGCGTCTGCAGGCTGGCGGGCGGTGCGAGATCCGCGAGTGTGGCCTCGATGTCGGATACAGCTGCGCCCAGCGACGTGCCCGGCGCCAGATTGAAGGAAACGGTGGCTGCGGGAAACTGCCCCAGATGCTGGATGAGGATCGGCGTCGTGCGTTCCTCTACGCGCGCCAACGCGCTCAGAGGCACTTGCGTGCCGGCGGGGGAGGGCACGTAGATGCGGTCCAGTGCCTTGAGGCTGCGCTGAAGTTCCGGATCAAGCTCTAGCACCACACGATATTGATTGGACTGCGTGAAAATCGTCGAGACGATCCGCTGACCGAAGGCGTTGTAGAGCGCGTTGTCGATGGCTGCGGCTGTAATGCCGTAGCGCGCTGCCGCGTTGCGATCGATGGCGAGGTAGGCCTGCAAACCGCCGGTCTGCAAGTTGTTGTTGACGTCGCGCAGCACTGGCAGCGACTGCAGGCGCTCCGTGATCAGCGTCACCCATTTGGCCAGTTCAGCGCCATCCGGATCCTGCAGGGTCAACTGGTATTGGGTGCGTGAGATGAGATTACCGATACTGAGATCCTGCAAGGGTTGCAGGTAGACCGAAATGCCCGGCAGATCCTGCACGCGCGACTGGAGATCCCGCATGATCTCATGCGCATCTGCATTGCGCTCGGCATGCGGTTTGAGCTGGATCATCAGCCGGCCGCTGTTGAGCGTGGGATTAGCACTGTCCACGCCGATGAAGGAGGTAATGCCCGCAACAGCGGGATCCTCGAGCAGCGCCGCGACCAGGGTCTGTTGGCGCTCGGCCATGGCCTGGAAGGAAATGGACTGGGGCGCTTCGGAAATGCCCTGGATGAGGCCCGTGTCCTGCGGTGGCAGGAAACCCTTGGGGATCAGCACATACAGTGCGAGCGTCAACAACAGTGTGACGAGGGCGATGGCCTGCATGGGGCGGGGTCGGTCCAGCACCCAGGTCAGCAAGCGGCCGTAGCGCGCGATGACATCGTCGAGAAACCGGCCCTGCGCGAGTTCGGAATGCCGCCCGGCGGGGGCGCGGTGCAACAGTCGCGCGCACATCATCGGCGTGAGGGTGAGTGAAACCACCGCCGAGATCAGGATCGAGACGGCCAGGGTCATGGCGAATTCGCGGAACAGGCGGCCGATGACATCGCCCATAAAGAGCAGCGGGATCAGGACCGCGACCAGGGAAACCGTCAGGGAGATGATGGTGAAACCGATTTGGCGCGAACCCTTGAGCGCGGCTTCGAGCGGGGAATCGCCGGCTTCCAGATAGCGACTGATGTTTTCGATCACCACGATGGCATCGTCGACGACGAATCCGGCCGCGATGGTGAGCGCCATCAGCGTCAGGTTGTTGACGCTGAAGCCCGCCAGATACATGAACGCGAAGGTGCCCACAAGGGACAAGGGCACGGCCACGCTGGGGATGACGGTCGCGGTGAGGTTGCGCAGAAACAGAAAGATGACCATGACGACCAGCGCCACCGCCAGCATGAGTTCCAACTGCACGTCATGCACCGAGGCGCGGATCGTGGTGGTGCGATCGGATACCACCGTCACATCCACCGCAGCCGGCAGCGACTCCTGCAGACGCGGCAGCAGTTCCTTGATCCGGTCGACCACCTCGATCACGTTGGCGCCCGGTTGGCGCTGGATGTTCACCAGGACGGCGGGTTCCTTGCCGAACCAGGCGGCCTGGCGGGTGTTTTCGACGTCGCGTACCACCCGCGCGAGTTGATGCAGGCGGACCGGCGCGCCGTTGCGATAGGCCACGACCATCTGCGCGAACTGCTCGGCGGTGAGCAACTGGTCGTTGGCATCGATGGTATAGGCGCGATCCGGGCCATCGAAGCTGCCCTTGGCCTGATTGACGTTGTTCGCGCCCACCGCGCTGCGAAGGTCTTCGAGACTGAGGTTGTAGGCGGCCAGCGCACGCGGATCGGCCTGGATGCGGATGGCCGGCCGCTGCCCGCCGCTGAGGCTGACGAGACCGACGCCGCTGACCTGCGCGAGCTTCTGCGCGAGACGCGTATCCGCCAGGTCCTCGACCTCGGACAGCGGGAGATTTCGGGACGTCAGCGCCAGGGTCATGATCGGCGCATCGGCCGGGTTGATCTTGTTGTAGACGGGCGGATTCGGCAGGTCGAAGGGCAGGAAGGTATTGGCCGCGTTGATCGCCGCCTGGACCTGCTGCTCGGCGATGTCGAGCGTGAGGTCGAGTGAGAACTGCAGGGTGATGACCGAGGCTCCGCCGGAGCTGGTGGAGGTCATTTGGTTGAGACCGGCCATCTGCCCGAGCTGGCGCTCTAGCGGCGCCGTCACCGAAGACACCATGACCTCGGGGCTTGCGCCCGGGTAGAGTGTCACGACCTGGATGGTCGGATATTCCACCTGCGGCAGCGCCGCCAGCGGCAGGAAGCGATAACCCAGCAGCCCCGCAATCAACAGGGCCGCCATGATGAGGGAGGTCGCGACTGGCCGGAGGATGAACGGGCGGGATGGATTCATGGGGTCCGGCTGCCGGCAGCGGGTGCCGATTTCTCGATGACCTCGACGGTTTTGCCTTCCGACAGCTTCTCGATGCCGTCGATGACGACGCGTTCCCCCGCCTTCAAGCCGCTTTGAATCGCCGTCATGCCGCGATCCCGCGTTCCCGTCTCTACCGGGCGCGCGGTCACGGTCTGCTCGGGGCCGATCACCCAGACATACGTCCCCTGGGCGCCGCGCTGGACGGCGGCATCGGGAATGACCAAGGCATTGCGCTGCGTATTGAGCAGCAAGCGGGCGTTGACGAACTGATTGGGGAACAGCATCTCGTCCCCATTGGGAAACTGGGCTTTCAGTCGGATCATGCCGGTGGCGCTGTTGATGCGGTTGTCCACCGCTACGAGCTGGCCCTGACCCAGGGTGCGCGACTGATCGCGATTGAAGGCCGTCACTGGCAGGGATGCTTGACGCAGCCGCTCTCGCACCTTGGGCAGATCGTCCTCGGGGATGTCGAACAGCACGCCGATGGGTTGCATCTGCGTGATGACGGCCAGTCCGTTCGGATCGCCCGCGCGGACCAGATTACCCCGATCGACATTCCGCAGGCCGATTCTGCCGCTGATCGGCGCGGTGATGCGGGTGTAATCGAGCTGCAATCGAGCATTGTTGACCTGGGCATGATCACCCTGCAGGGCCGCCTCGTACTGCCGCACCAAGGCCTCCTGCGTGGATACCTGTTGTTGGGCGATCGAGTCCTGTTTCAGCAGTTGCTGATAGCGCGCCAGATCCTGACGGGCGTTGGTCAGCAGCGCTTCATCGCGGGCCAATTGCGCCTGCGCCTGTTCGAGCTGGACCTGAAACGGACGGGCATCGATCTCGGCGAGCAGCGCGCCCTCCTTGACCATCTGCCCTTCCTCGAAATGCAACGCCACCAGTTCGCCGTCGACACGGCTGCGGACCGTGACCGAGTTCAGTGGCGTGACCGTGCCCAGGCCGTCGAGGTAAACGTTGAGATCATCGGTGCGGGCGGTGGCCGCAGAGACTGGTGCGGGCCGCTCCGATGTCTGCACCTGGGCTGCCGGTTGCCGGTCCCAGAGCAGGAACGCAGCGCTGCCGACCGCGACCGTCAGCAATAGCGCCCACCCACGGGGTCCGGCCCACCAGGCACGCTGCCCGGTTCGGCCGGAACGCTGAGAACCAGGGGTAAGGGATGTGGTCATGAAGATTCCCGAGAAGAGCGAAGAGGGAAAGGGTGTCGAACGACGCGCGTGCACCTTAGGGCCGGGATTGTATCCGGCTCTCCCCCAGATCGGCAGCGTGCATCGGGTTCTTGAGATGTTCAGTCGTTGTTGATCGAGACCAATCGGCGCTCGCTGGCATGCCGGCCGATATCGGATGGCTGGCCGCTCGCTCCGAAGGCAACACGCCAACGCGGGTCACGGCTCCGAGGAGGGCGTCTTGACACTGTCGATCAATCCTTTCATGTGCTGCCGCATCTTTTGCTGGGCCTGATCGCGTTCGGCACGGTCGATATAGCCATCCTTGTTCGCATCGAGCATCGTGAAGCGACGTTCCTGCATGGCGGTAAATTCCGTCTTGCTGATGCGTCCGTCACGATCGCTGTCGGCCATCTCCCACATGTGCTGCATCATCCTGGGTACATCGTTCTCCTGCGCCGATACATGCGCCGACAGCGCCAGCAGCAAAATCGTCAAACAGAACCTGTGATTGCGTTGCATCGCGATTCCTCCGAGCGTCGATCCACACCGGCAATGCCGGCAAGACAATGGCGACTATATCCCTGCTTGTGAAGCTGTCGCCCGGCAGCGACTCGGCATCAGTCCTCGGGCTCGTAACCCAGATTGGGGGCCAGCCATTTTTCAGCCTCGGCGAGCGTCCAGCCCTTGCGCCGCGCGTAATCGGCCACCTGATCGCGATTTAGGCGCCCCACGACGAAATACTGCGCCTGCGGATGCGAAAAATACCAGCCGCTCACCGCAGCACCGGGCCACATGGCAAAGTTTTCGGTGAGCCGTATTCCGCAGTGCCGTTCGACGTCCAGCAGGTCCCACAACGTCGCTTTCTCGGTGTGGTCCGGGCAGGCCGGATAGCCCGGCGCAGGCCGGATGCCGGTGTATTTCTCGGCGATGAGCGCGGCATGGTCAAGGTGCTCATCGGGAACATAACCCCAGAATTCCCGGCGCACACGCTCGTGCAGGCGTTCGGCGAAGGCTTCCGCCAGTCGGTCGGCCAGCGATTCGAGCAGGATCGCGCTGTAGTCGTCGAGTTGGCGGCGAAACTCGGCGACGCGCTCGGCGCATCCCAGGCCCGCAGTGACGGCAAAGGCGCCGATGTAGTCGGCGAGGCCAGTGTCCTGCGGGGCGATGTAGTCGGCCAGCGAGCGATTGGGTACGCCCTCGCGATGCTCGCCCTGCTGACGCAGCTGATGCAGGCGAGCGCGGACTTCGCGGCGGCTTTCATCGGTGTAGATGACGATGTCGTCGGCATCGACCTGATGGGCGGGAAACAGACCGATGACGCCGTTGGCGCGCAGCCAGCGTTCGGCAATGATCCGGTCCAGCATGGTCTGGGCATCGTCATACAGGCGCCGGGCGGCTTCCGCCGTGGCCGGGTTGTGCAACAGATCGGGATAGCGGCCCTTGAGCTCCCAGCTGATGAAAAACGGTTGCCAGTCGATGAGTGCGCGCAATTCCTCAAGCGGATAGTCCTCGAACACCTTCACGAACTGGGTCGCCGCATGGGCGGTGTGGTCGCAGACCGGGCCCTGGCAGACGTCCTTGGCCTGCTGCAGCAACATGCGCGGGCGCGGCGGTCGATAAGTCGACCAGTCCACCGGTGTGCGGCGCAAACGGGCCTCAGCGATCGGCAGGAATTTTTCCTGCCGATCCTTGTTCGCATGTCGGGCACGGATCTGTTCGTATTCCTCGGTGATCGATTGCAGCAATTGCGGCTTTTGCTCGGGCGAGAGCAGAGCCGCGACGACGGGCACCGAACGCGAGGCGTCCTTCACCCAGACCACGGGGCCGGAATAGGCTGGCGCGATCTTGACGGCGGTGTGGGCGCGCGAGGTGGTGGCACCGCCGATCAGCAGTGGCAGCGTAAATTCCTGTCGCGTCATCTCCCGCGCCAGATGCACCATTTCATCCAGTGACGGTGTGATCAGCCCGGAGAGGCCGATCACATCGGCGCCCTCGGCCTTGGCGACTTCGAGAATCTTCTGGCTCGGGACCATCACGCCGAGATCGATGACTTCGTAGTTGTTGCACTGCAGCACCACGCCGACGATGTTCTTGCCGATGTCGTGCACGTCGCCCTTGACCGTCGCCAGCACGATGCGACCGTTGGATTGCGCAGCATCCCCAGGCCGGCGTTCGGCTTCGATGAAAGGAATGAGATAGGCGACCGCCCGCTTCATCACCCGCGCCGATTTGACCACCTGCGGCAGGAACATCTTGCCCGCGCCGAACAGGTCGCCGACCACGTTCATACCGGCCATCAATGGGCCCTCGATGACCTCGATCGGCCGGCCGCCACGCGCGGCGATCTGTCTCCGCAATTCCTCGGTATCGGTCTCGATGTAGGTATCGATGCCCTTGACGAGCGCGTGCGTGATGCGCTCACTGACTGGTAGGCTGCGCCAGGACTGATCCTCCGCTTCCTGGATCTGGCCGCCCGCGCCGCGGAAGCGTTCGGCGATTTCCAGCAGCCGTTCTGTCGCATCCTCGCGGCGGTTGAGGATGACATCCTCGATGCGCTCGCGCAGCTCCGGGTCGATCTGGTCGTACACCACCAGCGCGCCGGCGTTGACGATGCCCATGTCCATGCCAGCGCGGATGGCGTGATACAGAAAGACGGCGTGGATCGCCTCGCGCACCGCGTTGTTGCCGCGAAAGGAAAAGGACACGTTGGACACGCCGCCTGAAATCAGGGCGCCGGGCAGGTTTTCCTTGATCCAGCGTGTGGCTTCGATGAAGTCGAGGCCATAGGCGTTGTGCTCGGCGATGCCTGTGGCCACCGCGAAGATATTGGGATCGAAGATGATGTCCTCGGCTGGAAATCCGACCTCTTCGACCAGAATGCGGTAGGCGCGCGCGCAGATCGTTTGGCGGCGCGTGAGAGTATCGGCCTGCCCCTGTTCGTCGAAGGCCATGACGACGACGGCCGCGCCGTATTTGCGGCACAAGCGGGCCTCGCGGATGAACTTCTCCTCGCCCTCTTTCAGCGAGATCGAGTTGACGATGGGCTTGCCCTGCACACATTGCAGACCGGCCTCGATCACCTCCCACTTGGAGGAATCGATCATGATCGGCACCCGCGCGATGTCCGGCTCGGCGGCGATCAGGTTGAGGAAGCGGCGCATCGCCGCCACCCCATCGAGCATGCCCTCGTCCATGTTGACGTCGATGACCTGGGCGCCGGCCTCGACCTGCTGCAGGGCTACGGCCAGCGCTGCGCCGTAATCTCCGCTCTTGATCAGCTCGCGAAAGCGCGCCGAGCCCGTGACGTTGGTGCGCTCGCCCACATTCACGAACAAGGTCTCGGCCGTGATGTTGAAGGGTTCCAGCCCCGCGAGGCGGCAGGCGGGCGCCGGTTTGGCGGGGATGCGGGGCGGTTTGCCGGCGACGGCATCGCTGATGGCGCGGATGTGATCCGGCGTGGTGCCGCAACAGCCGCCGACGAGATTGACGAGGCCCGCATCGGCGAACTCGGCCAGGATGGCCGCCGTATCCTCAGGCTTCTCGTCGTACTCGCCGAAGGCGTTGGGCAGGCCGGCATTGGGATAGCAGGACACGGCGCAGTTGGCCAGCCGTGCCAGTTCGGCGATATAGGGCCGCATGTCGCGGCCGCCGAGGGCGCAGTTGAGCCCGACGGCCAGCGGACGGGCATGCCGGATGCTGTTCCAGAAGGCCTCGGTCGTTTGCCCGGAGAGCGTGCGGCCGGACGCATCGGTAATGGTGCCAGAGAGAATGACTGGCCAGCGCTCGCCCAGTTCTTCGAACAGCGTTTCGCAGGCGAAAATGGCCGCCTTGGCATTGAGCGTGTCGAAAATGGTTTCGATGAGCAGCAGGTCCACACCGCCCGCGATCAGCCCACGCGCCTGTTCGAGATAGGCTGCGACCAGCTCGTCGAAGGTGATGTTGCGAAAACCGGCGTCGTTGACATCCGGGCTGATGCTGGCGGTGCGGTTGGTCGGGCCCATGGCGCCGGCGACGAAGCGGGGCTTGTCGGGCGTGGCGTGGGCATCGGCTACCTCGCGCGCCAGCCGCGCTGCGGCGAGGTTGAGCTCATAAGCCAGCGCCTCCATGCCGTAGTCGTGCAACGCAACGGTGGTCGAATTGAATGTATTGGTTTCGATGATGTCCGCGCCGGCGGCGAGATACTGGCCGTGGATGTCGCGGATGATGTCGGGCTGGGTCAGGACGAGCAGATCGTTGTTGCCCTTGACGTCCTGCGGCCAGTCCTTGAAGCGCTCGCCGCGGTAATGCGCCTCTTCGAGCTTGTGGCGCTGGATCATGGTGCCCATGGCGCCGTCGATCACCAGAATGCGGTCGGCGAAGGCATCCGCCAAGGCAGCGCGGCGGGAGCTTTGGGTGTCGGACATGGATTCATCCTGGACGGCGGGTTCGAAGCAGACGCGCGAACGGCTTGCGGGTCAGCGAGCGCGCATTATTCCATAAAAAGCAAAAGGCCCTGCGAGGATCGCCCGCAAGGCCTTCCGTCAACCGCGAAAGCGGTTTCTTACATGAGCAAACCTTCCGGCATGACGCTCTGCAGCTGCATGGCGATGGACATGTCGCCTTCGATCTGGATGCGACCAGACATGAACAGCTGCTGGGGGTTGGCCGAACGGTCGACCATCATTTCGCGCCAAGTGGCCTCATCGGTCACCAAGGTCATTTCGGCATCGTCCACGCCGGGCTTGATTTCGATGTCGCCACCCTTGATGTGGAAGGAGTAGGCGGCACCGGCGTCAGTGATGTTGAAGCCGATCACGGTCGAGAAATCGCCAGCCTTGTCACGGGCTTCCTGCTTCTTGTCTTCGGGCAGGGCAGCGATCTGCTCGGGGATGAACTTCTCGAAGAAATCCTTCGGGGTGATGTCGGAAGGGGGAGTGGGGCGATCGGCCATTTTAATCTCCTTAAAAGAATCAACAAGATCCATTTGGTGGTTTGCGATCCAGCACTCACTGGATGCGCAATAGCCTAGTGAAGGCGTGCCCAAACTGCAAGACGCCTTGGATGACGATCATGACGGCTTCTTGCTTACTCAGCCGGCTCACTCGATCGCCTTCTGTTAGGATAATCTGACCTTTTTGCTCTGTATCTTGAGCCGGGAGAGTTGGAAGATGAGACGGCCCGCACTGATCGTCGGCGCTGGGTTCGCTGCATGGATGGCGACCGCAGCACTGTGCTCGCCGGTAGAGGCGGCCGAAAACGATCCCCTCGAGCGCGTCAACCGTGTCACTTATCGCTTCAACGAGAAGGCCGACGCGTGGGTGCTGCGGCCCGTGGCCGACATTTACGATCGCATCACCCCACGCCCGGTTCGCCGGGGCGTCGGGAACTTTTTCAACAATCTACGCGAGCCGCGGCGCTTCGTGAACAACCTGCTGCAAGGCAAGCCGCGCCGGGCGCTTACTGACCTGGGGCGATTCACCCTCAACAGCACCTTTGGTTTCCTCGGCGTGTTCGATCTCGGGACCGATTGGGCGGGGTGGCCAGCCAGTGATGAAGATTTTGGTCAGACTCTCGGGTACTGGGGCTTACCGCAGGGGTGGTATGTCGTGGTGCCGCTGTACGGGGGTACCACGATCCGCGACGGCATCGGTGCCATCGGTGACTGGCAGTTGAATCTGCTGGAAAACATCGATGATGATCGACTGGAATGGGTGCTGATCGGTTTGGGCGTGGTCGATCTGCGCGCCGGCCTGCTCAATGCCGACCAGACCTTGAAAACGGTCTACGACCCCTACAGTTTCGTACGGGATGCCTATCTGCAGAATCGCTTAGCAAAAGTCTATGACGGCAATCCGCCGCCCCCTCAGTTGCAGGGCCCCGGCGACGGCGCGGTCGCGCCGCCTTGGGAGAGTGACTGACGCGACGCCATGCCGGGGGTCGCAATCCTGCTCGCCGCGGGGCGGTCGGTCCGCATGCAAGGCGTGGACAAGCGCTGGCTAGCTGTCGAAGGCGCCCCCATGGCGCTGCGCACCGCTCGCGCCATCGGCGCTGCACCGGTCTCTCGCCGTCTGGCCGTCGTTCGGCCAGCGGATGCCGAGCTGTCCCGCCAATTGGCCGCGTTGGGCTTCGAGTGCGTTGTCAACCCCAAACCGAATCGCGGCCGGGCCTCGTCACTGACCTGCGCATGGGCCGCGCTGCCGCAAGCTGCGCCGGCATTGATCGCGCTTGCCGACTTGCCGGAACTGACCGGCACCCTGGTTTGCAAGCTGTGGCAGCAGTTCTGCGCGCTGGACGAGCGCGCCATCCTGATTCCCCGCTATCACGAGCAATGGGGTCATCCGCGTTGCTTGGGCGCTGAGCACGTCGCCGCGCTGCGGGCGCAGGCAGGCAAATGCACCGTTCCGGATTATCTGGCCCAGCATCCGGAGGCGGTGCGGTTTTGGGATGTGGACGACCCAGCCGTGGTGCGCGACATCGACACCCCCGCAGACTATGCCGCCCTGTGCCGGCGCCTGGCGCCTGGCGCATGACGGATTGGCTGGATGCGCTCGCTGCTCAGGCGACGAATCGCCGGGCATGCGCCTTGGCCACGGTCGTGGCCATCGAGGGCTCGGTCTCGGCTGATCTCGGCGCCAAGGCAGTGTTCGATGATCAAGGCGGCTTGCTGGCCGGCTGGGTAGGGGGCGGCTGCGCACAGGCACGGGTTGCCGAACGCGCCGCGCAGTGCCTGCGCACCACACGCAGCGAATTGCTGACGCTCGATCTGCGCAGCGAGGTGTTGGGGGAGGGGATGCCCTGCGGAGGCACCATGACCGTATTCATCGATCCCATTCTGCCCCCGCCCATGCTGTGGGTGCTGGGTCACGGACCTTTGGCCGAAGCTTTATGCACACAGGCGGCATGGGTCGGCTTCGCGGTCACGGTATTGGACGCACGCGCCGAGGCGTCCCGGTTTCCGGCCGCCAGCGCGGTGGTGAACGACGATCCAGCCTATCGCAGGCTTGGCGAGGCAGCGGCGGCGGATTACGTGGTGATCGCCACCCAGCACAAGGGCGATCACCTGATCCTGCGTCAGGTGCTCGCGCGACCGTTGGCCTATGTCGGGCTGATTGCGAGCCGTCATCGGGCCGCGCTGGTTCGGGAAGATCTGGTGCAATCCGGTCTTGCGCCCGATCAATGGGCGCATGTACGAACCCCGGCCGGGCTGGATCTGGGCGCGCGCACGCCGGCCGAAATCGCCGTGGCCGTGGTGGCCGAATTGATCGCCCTGCGCCGCCAACGCGCCGCTCGGCGGGAATCGATCCTTGGGTCCAGGAGCTTTGGGTAACACGAGATGAACAACGCCGTTTCACGGGCCGAAGCGCCTGCCCTCGTCGTCGAGCACCTGACCAAGACCTATGCCAGCGGTGTCGAGGCGCTAAAGGATGTGAATCTGACGGTGGCGGCAGGCGACTTCTTCGCCCTGCTGGGGCCGAACGGTGCCGGCAAGTCCACACTGATCGGCATCCTCTCCGCACTGGTGAACAAGACGGGCGGGCAGGTGCGGGTGTTCGGCCACGATCTCGACCGCGACCTCGAATCGGTCAAGCGCTGTCTGGGTGTGGTGCCGCAGGAGTTCAACTGTAACGGTTTCGAGACCGTGGAGCATGTGCTGTTCAACCAGGCCGGCTATTACGGGGTGCCGCGGCGCACCGCCGAGCGCAACGCGGCGCGTTATCTGAAAGCGCTGGGATTGTGGGAGAAGCGGAGCGATGTGGTGCGCAACCTTTCCGGTGGCATGAAGCGGCGGCTCATGATCGCGCGGGCGCTGGTGCACGAGCCGCGCCTGTTGATCCTGGACGAGCCGACCGCCGGCGTGGACATCGAGTTGCGCCGCGGCATGTGGACCTTCCTGCAGGAGCTGAACGCGCAGGGCGTCACCATCATTCTGACCACGCACTATCTGGAGGAAGCTGAGCAGTTGTGCCGCAACATCGCCATCATCGACCACGGCCGGATCATCGAACACACCGCCATGCGCGATCTGCTCGCGCGACTGGGGACGGAAACGCTCGTCCTGACGCTGGCCGAACCGGTCCACGTCCTGCCCGCCAGCGGCGATTACCCGCTGCGACTGAAAGACGCGCACACCCTCGAGGTGGACGTGCGCGCCGACCAGGACCTCAACAGCTTGTTCGGCTGGCTGGGGGCGCGCGGCATCCGTGTGCGCTTCATGCGCAACAAGGCCAACCGGCTGGAGGAACTGTTCGTGCAACTGGTGGGCGCCAATGCGCAAGAGATCGCTGACACCGGAGTCCGGGCATGAGCGCCGCCGCCTCGCGCCGATCGAGCCGTTACGCCATTGCGTTCGAAACCATCTTCCGCAAGGAAATCCGCCGCTTCATGCGCATCTGGCCGCAAACCCTGGTGCCGCCGGTGATCACCATGACGCTGTATTTCGTCATCTTCGGCAACCTCATCGGCCGGCGCATCGGCACCATGGGCGGGCACGACTACATCGACTACATCGTGCCGGGGCTGATCATGATGTCGGTCATCACCAGCGCCTATGCGAACGTGGTGAGCTCTTTCTTCGGTGCCAAGTTCCAACGCTTCGTCGAAGAACTGCTGGTCGCGCCGGTACCGAGCTACGTCATTCTGGCCGGTTTCGTGGCGGGCGGCGTGGTGCGTGGCATGCTGGTGGCGGGGCTGGTGACCAGCGTTTCGCTGTTGTTCACCGATTTGCGCATCGCTCACCCCTTCATCACCCTCAGTATCATGTTGCTGGCTGCGACGCTGCTGTCCGTCGGCGGATTCATCAATGCGCTCTACGCCAAGACCTTCGACGACATTTCCATCGTGCCGACCTTCGTGCTGACGCCGCTGACGTATCTGGGTGGCGTGTTCTATTCCATCGATCTGTTGCCTGCCTTCTGGCAGGACGTCTCCCGGCTCAACCCCATCCTCTACATGGTCAACGCCTTTCGCTACGGCATGCTGGGACACTCGGACATCTCGCTGCCCATGGCCTACGGCATGATGCTGCTGGCCATCGGTGTGGGCGTCGCCTGGGCGCTCGTGCTGCTCGAGCGCGGCACCGGGCTGCGCAGTTGAGGCAAGCGTGCATGGCTGCAGACCGAGCGGTGGTGACGGGCGGCGGTACCGGGATCGGCCAGTCCTTGTGCGAGGAGCTGGCCCGGCGTGGCCTGCATGTCTTGGCCGTGGGGCGGCGGATGGAGCCCTTGCGTGCATTGGCGTCCCGGTTTCCGGACCGGATCGAGCCGCTGGCGGCCGATGTCGCCAGTCCGCAGGGGCGGGCGGCCGTCGCCGCGGCGCTCGGGGCTGATGGCAAACTGCGGTTTCTGGTGCACAACGCCGCCATGCTCGAGCCCATCGGTCCCTTGCGCGATTTGTGTCCGGAGGCGCTGCGGGCGCATCTGGCCGTCAACCTCGAAGGCCCATTGTTTCTGACCCAACAGTTGCTGCCGATGCTCGCCGGCGGGCGGGTGCTCCATGTGTCTTCGGGCGCGGCGCATCATGCCTACGCCGGCTGGGGGCCTTACTGCATGAGCAAGGCCGCGCTGCACATGCTCTATCAGGTTTGGCGGGAGGAGCTGACAGGCAGCGCGATCCGCATCGGCAGCGCGCGCCCCGGGGTCGTGGACACACCGATGCAGGCGCTGATCCGCGCGACGCCGCCCGAGCGTTTCCCACGCGTCGCGCGCTTTGCGCAGTTGCACCGGGAAGGCCAGTTGCGCCGCCCGGCGGAGGTGGCGCAGTTTCTGGCCTGGCTGCTGCTGGTCACGGACGATGCGACCTTCGAAGCCGCCGAATGGGACATCGGCGCACATGAAGCGCAGTGGCGCGCTTTTGGCCAGAACGACAGTCATCAGGGAGGATGAACAATGAGCACGAAGCCTGACGATCGGCCCGCGGAGCGGGTCGAGGTGATCGAGACCGACGACGGCTTGCAATTGCATCTCGGGCGCTGGGGAGAGCCGCGGCGCGGCAGCGTCATTCTGCTGCACGGCGGTGGCCAGACACGACACGCCTGGGGCAACAGCGCGGCGCGTCTGGCCGAGGCGGGCTGGGAAGCGCTGGCGCTGGACATGCGCGGCCACGGGGATTCCGCGTGGTCGCCCAGCGGCGACTACGCCCTGAGCCGTCTGGCGCGCGATGTCGCGGGTATTGCCGCGACCCTGACCGCTCGCCCGGTGATCGTCGGCGCCTCCATGGGCGGCATGACGGCGCTCTACGCACTGGGGCGCATGGACCCCGAACTCGCGCATGCCTTGGTGCTGGTGGACGTGGTGCCGCGCATGGAAGGCGCCGGCGTGCGCCGCATCGTGCAATTCATGCAGGCGCACCCGCAGGGCTTCGCGACGCTCAATGAGGCCGCCGCGGCCGTGGCCGGCTATCGCGGTGGCACGCGGGAGCGCCCGGTCAACTTCGACGGCCTGCGCAAGAATCTGCGCCAGCGCGCGGACGGGCGCTGGTATTGGCACTGGGACCCGCAGATGCTGCAGCCCCGCAATCCGCAGGCCATGGTGGACTACATGGGCCTGTTCGATGCGGCGCGCGCGATTCGTGTTCCGACGCTCTTGGTGCGCGGTCAGCGCAGCGACGTGGTGAGCGCCAAGGGTGTGGAGGAATTTCTCGAACTGGTACCGCACGCCGAGTTCGTCGATGTAGCCGGCGCAGGCCACATGGTGGCCGGAGACGACAACGACGCCTTCAGCGCCGCGATCCTCGATTTTCTGGACCGCCATCCGCTCCCGACTGGAACGGCAGATACCAGCTTATCTGCCCGTTACTGACTCAGGGTTGCGTGCCGATGCCAGACGGAATCAGCACCGCTGCGCCGGTCAAGTCTCCACGGCGCAACGCCGCCAGCGCTGCATTGGCCTCATCGAGTGCAAAGCAGCGAATCGCAGTTCGGATCGGCACCTGAGGCGCTAGAGCAAGGAATTCCTGCGCATCGGCGCGAGTCAGGTTGGCAACCGAGCGCAATATCCGTTCCCCCCAAAGCAAGGCATAGGGGAAACGTGGAATGTCGCTCATGTGGATGCCGCCACAGACGACAGTGCCCCCCTTGCGCACGGCAGCAAGCGCGCGCGGCACCAGTTCACCGCTTGGTGCGAACAGGATGGCGGCATCGAGCGGATGCGGTGGGACTTCATCCGAGCCGCCAGCCCAGACCGCGCCCAGACTGCGGGCAAAGGCTTGTGCGGACACATCGCCCGGCCGGGTAAAGGCATAGACGTCACGATCTTCATGGCGCGCAAGCTGGATCACGATGTGCGCAGCGGCGCCGAAGCCATAGAGGCCCAGTCGCCGCGCAGGGCCGGCCAGCCGCAGGCTGCGATAGCCGATAAGCCCCGCGCAGAGCAAAGGCGCAGCCTCTGCGTCGGAATAGGCATCGGGCAGCGGGAAACAGTAGCGTGCATCAGCCAGCACACGGTCTGCGTAGCCACCATCACGCTGATACCCAGTGAAGCGAGCGTCATCGCAGAGATTTTCCTGACCTGATCGGCAGAACGTGCACGTGCCGCAAGTCCATCCCAGCCACGGCACGCCTAGGCGCATACCCACCGGCAGCGAGACGCCGTTCCCACAACGCAGGACGCGTCCGACGATTTCGTGCCCCGGAATGATGGGAGTCGGGATATCGGGCAGTTCACCGTCGACCACGTGCAGGTCGGTGCGACATACCGCACAAGCCTGCACGGCCAAAAGCACTTCGCCAGGACCCGGAAGCGGATCGGGGCGTTCGGTGGCTTCCAGCGGCTGGCCAACGCACTTTAGTGTCATGGCATACATATGGGCTCCTCACCGAATCGGGTTGCAGCAGCACTCCCGGAGTCGTCTTGCGCGCGAGTGGCCGGGGACAGTCCGATGCGCTCACTTGAGCCATCCATAGTGCCGGAACAAGCCCAGCATGCCGCCAGCGATCACGATCATCGTCAGAATCACGACGGGATAACCGTAGGTGGTGCGGATTTCCGGCATCGCCCACCAACTGTGCTCATTGGCGACGAAATTCATGCCGTAGACGCCGGCGATGAAGGTCAACGGCATGAAGATAGTCGTGATGACGGTGAGCACGCGCATGATGTCGTTCAGGCGGTGGCTCATGCTGGAAAGATAAACGTCGAGCAAGGATGCGGTGATGTCACGATAGCTTTCAATGAGGTCGATGATCTGCACCGCATGATCGTGCGCATCACGAAAATAGCCGCGCGTTTCCGGATGCAGCAGCGGCAGGTCGGTGCGCATCATCTGTGAGAGCAGGTCGCGCGCCGGCCACATCTGGCGCCGCAACAGGATGAGTTCGCGCTTGATGGTGTGCAGACGGCTGAGCAGATCCCGGTCCGGCCGGTCTAGCAGTTCGACTTCCAGCGCCTCGATGGTTTCGCCCATCTCTTCCAGCACTGGATAGGCGTGGTCCACGACAGTGTCGATCAGGGCATAGAACAGAAAGTCGACGGTGCGCTGACGCAGTCGGCCACCGCCGTTCACCAGCCGTTTGCGCACTTCGACAAAGGGATCGTGCGCGTTTTCGCAGATGCTGATGACGAAATCAGATCCCAGAAAGAGACTGATTTCCGCCACGTGCAGTTCTCCGCCTTCGAGCGTGGGCATGCCCAGCGTGACGAACAGATTGCCGTCGTAGGGATCGAGCTTGGGGCGCTGGCCTGTGTTGGCCACATCCTCGAGCGCCAGCGGGTGAAGATCGAAGCGCGCGCCCAGCTCGCCGAGCTGTTGTGCGTCGGGTGTGCCCTGAAGGTGGAGCCAGAGATGCTCGCCGGGTTTGCAAAGGGGCAGACTCGCGATGCCACGGGACTCACGTCGATGTGCGCCATGCGCATCGTAGCTCAGTGCGATGATCTGTGCGGCGCCCGCCCGGCTCTCACCATGGTAGGTGCCGGGGGCCGTGCCGGGTTTGTGATAGCGCTTCTTGAACAATCGGGCCATGGTTGTCTCTCATGCACCTCACCTGATCAACGTCGATGCGGCAGTCAACTGGACCCGACGGGACGCTGGCGTGGGTCAGCCGCGACGGGGTTCTCAGCGGCGCTGACTGTCGTTGATTTCCTCCACGATGTGTCGGTTGGCCTTGTCCTGTTTGCGCTCGAGTTGGGCGCGTTCACGCCAGGTGACGCGGCCGTCTTCCTTGATGTGCTTTTCGTAGTTCTCGATGTGACGCTGCTGCATCAGCAGCTCTTCGGCCTCACGCTTGGTGAGCCGACCATCGCGAACGCCCTGCTCGATGCGGTCCATCTGGTCGGATTGGCGCCGGTCGGCGCGATAGGTATCGTCCGAGCCGGCCCAGACGCTGCTGACGCACAAGCTGAACGACAAGACAGTGGCAAGGCGTAAGACGCTGGACATCGGCATGGCGGTCTCCTTGGCATGCTCGTTGATCCCGCACGGAACACGGCTTGTCGTCGACCCGTTCCGTCCGGGCACAGGACTGGACGGGTATAATACGCGCTTTTTTACCGCGCCCTGTTGAGGAGTCCGATGGCCGATCTCACCGATTTCAACCTGCCGCGCCAGGAATTGCAGGACCTCCGATCCCGCCTGAACGACCTTCGGGGGTATCTTTGACTACGCGGAAAAGAAAGACCGCCTGACCGAGGTCGAGCGCGAACTGGAAGTCCCGGAAGTCTGGAACGATGCCGAACGCGCCCGCAAGCTGGGACGCGAACGGGCCGAGCTGTTCGCGGTGGTCGACGGCCTCGACCGGCTGACGGCGGGCATCGACGATGCGCTGGAGCTGCTGGAACTGGCGCGCGAGGAAGAGGACGAGGCGGCGCTGGCCGGTATCGCCGAGGACGTGGCGCGCTATCGCCGCGAGGTCGAGCAACTGGAATTCCGCCGCATGTTCGCCGGCGAACTCGACGGCGCCAACTGCTTCGTCGACATCCAGGCCGGCTCGGGCGGCACCGAGGCGCAGGACTGGGCCGAGATGTTGCTGCGCATGTATCTGCGCTGGGCGGAAAAGCGCGGCTTCAAGGTCGAGATTCTGGAAGTCTCGGCCGGAGAAGTGGCCGGCATCAAGAGCGCGAGCTTCCGGGTGGAAGCGCCTTATGCCTACGGCTGGTTGCGCACGGAGACCGGCGTGCACCGGCTGGTGCGCAAGTCGCCGTTCGACTCGGGCAACCGCCGCCACACCTCGTTCTCGGCCGTGTTCGTTTCCCCCGAGGTGGACGACAACATCGAGATCGACATCAACCCCGCCGATCTGCGCACCGACGTCTATCGCGCCAGCGGCGCCGGCGGTCAGCATGTGAACAAGACCGAATCGGCGGTGCGCATCACGCACGTTCCGACCGGCATCGTCGCCGCCTGCCAGACCGAGCGCTCCCAGCACCAGAACCGGGAGCGCGCCATGGCCATGCTCAAGGCCAAGTTGTATGAGGTCGAGCTGCAGAAGCGCACCGCGGAAAAACAGGCGCTGGAGGACAACAAGTCCGACATCGGCTGGGGCCACCAGATCCGCTCCTATGTACTCGATCAGTCCCGCATCAAGGACTTGCGCACCGGCGTGGAAATTGCCAACACCCAGGCCGTGCTGGACGGCGATCTCGATCCCTTCATCGAGGCCAGCCTGAAGAGCGGCCTGTGACGCGTCCGGCGCGGCGCGCCTAGATGCGATGATGTTTGACGGGCGCGCCGGCTGTTGCGGCGACGCCCGCCCCGTTTTCAGGAAGCACCCGTGATGACCGAAGAACGTCCCGCTAAACCCGTGTCGCCGCAAGGCATTGAGCCGCCCGAGATGGGACCGCGGCCCGGGATCCTTGATGCCGAGGAAAACGCGCTCATCGCGCTGCGGCGCGAGAAGCTCGCGCGCCTGCGCGAGGCGGGGCAGGCCTTTCCCAACGATTTTCGCCGCAATGCGCTGGCCGGCGACCTGCACGCCCGCTATGGCGGTCTGGAGGAAGAGGCGCTCGCGGCCGACCCCGTCGAGGTGGCGGTGGCCGGGCGACTGATGGCCCAGCGCGTGATGGGCAAGGCCAGCTTCGCCAGCCTGCAGGACATGAGCGGGCGCATCCAGCTTTTCGTGCAGCGCGAGGCGCTCGGCGAGGCGCTCTACAGCGCGTTCAAGGGCTGGGATGTCGGCGACATCGTGGGCGCGGTGGGCACGCTGTTCAAGACGCGCACCGGGGAACTGTCGGTGCGGGTGCGCGAGCTGCGCCTCCTGACGAAATCGCTGCGGCCGCTGCCCGAGAAATGGCACGGCCTGCAGGATCAGGAAACGCGCTACCGGCAGCGCTATCTCGACCTCATCGCCAACCCCGAGGCGGCACGGCGTTTCCAGACACGCAGCCGCATCGTCCAGCACATCCGCCGGTTCTTCGACGAGCGTGGTTTTCTGGAAGTCGAAACGCCGATGATGCAGCCCATCCCGGGCGGCGCCACGGCGCGGCCTTTCGTCACCCACCACCACGCGCTCGACATGCCGCTGTACTTGCGCATCGCGCCGGAGCTCTATCTCAAGCGCCTGGTCGTCGGCGGCTTCGAGCGGGTCTACGAGATCAACCGCAATTTCCGCAACGAAGGCGTGTCCACCCGCCACAATCCCGAATTCACTATGCTGGAGTTCTATCAGGCTTATGCGGATTATCGCGACCTGATGGACCTCACCGAAACCCTGCTGCGCGGCCTGGCGCAGGACATCATCGGCGGCTTGATGCTCACCTATCAGGGCATGGCGCTGGACTTGGGCCGGCCATTCGAGCGCCTGAGCGTGGCCGAGGCCGTGGCGCGCTACAATCCGGCGCTCGAGGCCGGCCGCCTGCGTGATCGGGACTATCTGGCCGAGGTCTGCACGGCGCGGGGCATCAAGGTCGATCCCCAGGCCGGCTGGGGCAAGCTGTTGATCGAGCTGTTCGAGGCGACGGTGGAGCACGAGCTGATCCAGCCGACCTTCATCACCGGCTATCCGGCCGAGGTCTCGCCGCTGGCCCGGCTCAGCGACGCCGATCCCGAGGTCACCGACCGCTTCGAGTTCTTCGTGACCGGGCGCGAGATCGCCAACGGTTTTTCCGAGCTGAACGACGCCGAGGATCAGGCGCGGCGCTTTCAGGCGCAGGTGGCGCGCAAGGACGCCGGCGACAACGAGGCGATGTTCTTCGATGCGGACTACATCGCCGCGCTCGAACACGGCTTGCCGCCGACGGCCGGCGAGGGCATCGGCATCGACCGGCTGGTGATGCTGCTCACCGATGCGCCGTCCATCCGCGATGTCCTGCTCTTCCCGCACATGCGCAGCCGCGGCTGAAACACCGCGCCGCCGACGCGGCGCGCCCGGTTCTCGCGGCCGGGCGCAACCAGTCTGTCGCCCTCATCGTGCTCCGGCTTGATCCACTGCAAGCCTTGCCGTTTCTCGCTTGCGCATCATGATCTGGCGCCAGCGCCGTCGGATCGGCGTAGGCCGTACACGCATGGACCGGAATCTTGATATACGCAACTGGCATCCCCATGGTCTGTGCAGAGACAGGAGGAAACCCGATGTCCAGGAACGAACTCAACGGCTGGATGTGGGCGGAAGCGCAGCGGCTTCTGGATCATGCCGAACGGTTACAGCGGCGTTTCTTTGAGCCCGTGGCCGGTCATATACAGAGTCCTTGCTGGGCGCCGCCCGTCGATCTTGTGGAAACGCCAGAAGGCCTATTGATCCAGGCGGCCTTGCCCGGCGTGCGGGCCGACGAGATACAGGTGGTGCTCGAAGGAGGTGCCATCCATATCTCCGGAGAGCGCGTTCTTCCGCCGGAGGCGCGTCGCGGCCGCATTCACCGTCTCGAGATCCCCTTCGGCCGATTCGAACGCCAGATTGTCTTGCCTTCGGGCACCTGGGTCGTGCAGCCAATTCAGATCGTCGACGGATGCTTGTCGATCCGATTGATGCGTCACGTGCAGGCGACTTGAGGAGTCATGATGAATCCCGAAATCGACGCTCACCCAACGGCACGCGAGGCGGGTGCTCCATTCGGCGAGCTTGCCGACGACGTGCTGATTATCCTGCCGGTGCGCAATCTCGTGCTCTACCCCGGCATCGTCCATCCGGTCACGATCGGCCGGCCTGCCTCGCTGGCTGCGGCCCAGGAAGCGGCGCGCACCGGTCGGCCGATCGGCCTGCTGCTGCAAAAAGATGCCGAACAAGAAGATCCGGCGCCCGAGAATCTGTATCTCACCGGAACGATCGCCCACATCCTGCGCTATGTCACCGCGCCGGACGGCAAGCATCATCTGGTGTGCCAAGGTGAAGCGCGCTTCCGGGTGCTCGATTTCATCCCCGGCCATCCCTTCCTGCTCGCACGCTTCGAGCGTTTGGAGAACCGGCCCGAGGGTTCCCCGGAAATCGAGGCACGGTTGATTTTGCTCAAACAGAAGGCGACTGAAGCTTTGGAGCTTCTGCCGCAGACCCCGACCGAACTGGTTCATGCCGTGCAGAGCATGGAATCGGCTGGCGCGCTTGCCGACCTGGTGGCGGGGTATCTGGACTTGAAGCCAGACCAGAAGCAGGCACTGCTCGAACAGACCGACATCACACAGCGCATCGATGCCGTGCTCGAACATCTCTCGCATCGCGTCGAGGTCATGCGCCTCACTCGCCAGATCAGCGAGCGCACCAAGGAGCAGATCGACAGCCGCCAGCGCGAGGCCCTGTTGCGCGAGCAAATGCGCAGCATCCAGAAAGAATTGGGTGAGGGAGAGGAGCGCGAGGATGAACTGCGTGAGCTGCGCGAGGCCATTGCCGCCGCTGGCATGCCGGAAGAAGTCCTTGCCGCCGTCAACAAGGATCTACGTCGCCTGGAACGCATGGGGGAAGGGGCGGCCGAATATGCGCTGCTGCGCACCTATCTCGATTGGATGGTGGAACTGCCTTGGTCACGCATCAGCGAAGAACATCTGGATCTCGCCGAGGCCAAAGCGATCCTCGATGCCGATCACTACGATCTGGAGAAGGTCAAGCGGCGGATTCTCGAGTACCTTGCCGTGCGCAAGCTCAATCCTGAGGGAAAGAGCCCCATCCTGTGCTTCGTGGGGCCACCGGGCGTGGGCAAGACCTCGCTCGGTCAGAGCATCGCCCGCGCCATGGGGCGCCCTTTCGAACGAGTCAGCCTCGGCGGCGTGCACGACGAGGCGGAGATCCGCGGCCATCGGCGCACCTATATCGGCGCCTTGCCCGGTAACATCATCCAAGCGCTGCGTAAGGCCGGTACCCGCAACCCGGTGCTGATGCTCGACGAGATCGACAAGCTGGGCAGTGGGGTGCAGGGCGATCCCGCGGCGGCCTTGCTGGAAGTTTTGGATCCGGAACAGAACAGCACCTTCCGCGACAACTACCTCGGTGTGCCGTTCGATCTGTCGCGGGTGATGTTCATTGCCACGGCGAACGTGCTCGACCAGATACCCGCCCCGCTGCGCGACCGCATGGAAGTGATCGAACTTCCGGGCTACACCCAGGAAGACAAGCTCGAAATCGCCCGGCGCTATCTGCTCGATCGCCAGTTGAGATCGGCGGGGCTGAGTGCAGCCCAATGCGAGATCACCGATGCGGCGATCGAGGCGGTGATCAGTGGCTATACGCGTGAGGCGGGTTGTCGCAATCTGGAACGCGAGTTGGGCAAGCTGTGCCGTCATGGGGCAATGAAAGTAGCCATGGGTGAATCCGAGGCCCTGCGGATCGATGCCGCCGACCTTTCGTCCATCCTCGGACCGGTACGCTTCGAATCCGAGCTTGCTTTGCGGACAGGTGTACCAGGAGTTGCCACAGGTCTGGCCTGGACGCCAGTAGGGGGCGAAATCCTGTTTGTCGAGGCCAGTCGGGCGCCGGGCAGCGGACGGCTGATCCTCACCGGACAACTGGGGGAGGTGATGAAAGAAAGCGCCCAGGCCGCCTTGAGCCTGCTGAAGGCTCGCGCGACGACATTGGGCATCGACCCAGCGGCTTTCGAAGGGCAGGACATCCATGTACACGTCCCGGCCGGCGCGATTCCGAAAGACGGTCCAAGCGCTGGTGTGGCGCTATTCATCGCACTGGCTTCGCTTTTTCTGGAGCGGACAGTACGCGCCGACGTCGCGATGACCGGCGAAATCACCCTGCGCGGACTGGTGCTGCCGGTTGGCGGGATCAAGGAAAAGGTGTTGGCTGCGCATCGAGCGGGCATCGCCCATGTGTTGCTACCGACCCGCAACCGCCGGGACTTCGAGGACATCCCCGAATCGGTGCGCCAGCAGATGATGTTTTCCTGGCTCGAGAACGTCGATGATGCGCTGGCGCAAGCCCTGACGGAGCCTAGATAGGGGGTGTCCGTGCTGCCTGCGAGGCATCGCCGGATCGGTTGTTACTCGTGGTCTCCAATGGTCTTTAAAATCCCAGGCAGCATGCCCACAATAGAGTATAAGGTTTTGGCGCGCCGGCAGGCTCAAAGTCGAGCGTGTCAGGACGCGGGTTTTGCGGGAGTGGACTCACGCCTATGGCGCAATCGGATCAGTGGGATAATGGTCAAGGCGAGGCCATCGCCGAGACGGCCAAGCCTAAGCTCACGCCGCCGCCGCAATTCAAGGTGGTGCTGCTGAACGACGACTTCACGCCGATGGAATTCGTCGTTCATGTGCTGGAACGCTTTTTCGGCATGGATCGTGCTCGTGCCACCCATGTGATGCTTCAGGTCCACACGCGTGGCAAGGCGGTCTGCGGCATTTATCCGGCCCAGATCGCGGAAACCAAAGTGGCGCAGGTCAACGACTACGCACGCAAGCACCAGCATCCGCTGCTTTCCTCACTTGAGGAGGTCTGAGCATATCCTGAGCATATCATTTCAACGGCCGGGCTTCCCCGGGATCCTGTCTGGCCATCGGTCTCTGCCGCGGAGCATCTTATGTTGAGCAAAGAGCTGGAATTCGCCATCAACGCCGCCTTTACCGGCGCCCGCAGCAAGCGGCACGAGTTCATCACGGTGGAACACCTGCTGCTGGCTCTGCTCGACAATGCCCTCGTCGCCGAAGCGCTTCGGTCGTGCGGCGCGGATCTCGTCCAACTCGGGCGGGAGTTGCGCGAATACGTGGACAGCCACACACCCCTGGTCAATGGACAGGAGTCACATGACGTTCAGCCGACCTTGGGCTTCCAGAGGGTCCTGCAACGCGCCTTTTTTCATGTGCAGTCATCCGGAAAAAAGGAAGTCACGACGCTCAACGTCCTGGTCGCCATCTTCAGCGAGCAGGACACCCAGGCCGTGTTCCTGCTCGGGAAGCAGTCGGTGTCGCGGCTGGACGTGGTGAACTACATCTCCCACGGCATCCGCAAGGTTCACGACCACGACGAGCAGGAAGCCTCGCCGGCGCAAGGCGAGCCGGGTGAGGGTTCGAGTGAGCGCGAGGAGAATACCAGCCCGCTCGATCTGTATGCTGCCAATCTCAACCTTCGAGCCCGGCGTGGGCGTATCGATCCCTTGATTGGTCGGGAGAGCGAAGTCGAGCGCGTCGTCCAGATTCTCTGCCGGCGTCGCAAAAACAATCCCTTGCTGGTGGGTGAGGCGGGGGTCGGCAAGACGGCGATCGCAGAAGGCCTCGCCTGGCTCATCACGCAGGGGCGTGTGCCGGAGATCCTGCAGGACGCGACCATCTACGCGCTGGATCTCGGAGCGCTGGTGGCCGGCACGAAATACCGCGGCGATTTCGAGAAACGCCTGAAAGGGGTGCTGACGCAGTTGCGCAAGCAGAAGGGCGCGGTGCTGTTCATCGACGAGATCCACACCCTGATCGGCGCTGGCTCGGCTTCCGGGGGGGTGATGGACGCCTCGAACCTGCTCAAGCCCATGCTGGCCTCAGGTGAGCTGAAATGCATCGGTTCGACCACCTATCAGGAATACCGCGGCATTTTCGAAAAGGATCGCGCCTTGGCGCGACGCTTTCAGAAGATCGACGTGCCCGAACCTACGGTGGATGAAACCTATCAGATTCTCAAGGGCTTGCAGAGGCATTTTGAGGAGTTTCACAAGGTTCGTTACACCCAGCCGGCCCTGCGTGCCGCAGCGGAACTGTCGGCCCGCTACATCACTGATCGTCATCTCCCCGACAAGGCCATCGACATCGTGGACGAGGCGGGCGCCAGCCTGCAACTCATCCCCGAGGCCCGGCGGCGCAAGACGGTGACGGCGGGGGATGTCGAGGCGATCGTGGCCAAGATAGCCCGCATTCCGGCCAAGCAGGTGTCGCGCTCGGACCGCGAGACCATGCGCAACCTCGAGCGCGACCTGAAACTGGTGATCTATGGCCAGGATGCCGCCATCACGACCTTGGCCAATGCGATCAAGATGAATCGTTCCGGCCTCGGACATCCCGACAAGCCAATTGGCAGCTTTCTCTTTGCTGGTCCAACGGGTGTCGGCAAGACCGAGGTCACCCGGCAGCTGGCTCAGGTGCTTGGTATCGAGCTGATCCGCTTCGACATGTCGGAATACATGGAACGTCACACGGTGTCGCGCCTGATCGGCGCGCCGCCCGGCTACGTCGGCTTCGACCAGGGCGGTCTGCTCACCGATGCTGTGCTCAAGACGCCGCATGCGGTGGTGCTGCTTGACGAAATCGAAAAGGCGCACCCGGACGTGTTCAATCTGCTGCTGCAGGTCATGGATCACGGCACGCTGACGGACAACAACGGCCGCAAGGTCGATTTCCGCAATGTGATCCTGGTGATGACCACCAACGCCGGGGCCGAGGCGATGCAGCGCCCGTCGATGGGATTCACCGTCCAGAATCACCAGACCGATGTGATGGAAACCATCAAGCGGGGCTTCGCACCGGAGTTCCGCAATCGGCTCGATGCCATCGTGCAGTTCCAGCCGCTTGACGCCACGACCATCCTGCATGTGGTCGACAAGTTCCTGACCCAGCTCGAGGTTCAGCTCGAGAGCAAGCGGGTGGTGCTGAAAGTGAGCGATGCGGCGCGCGCTTGGCTGGCCGAGCGCGGCTACGACCCGCAGATGGGTGCGCGACCCATGGCAAGGGTGATCCAGGAGCACATCAAGCGGCCCTTGGCGGATGAAATTCTGTTCGGACGCTTGGCCGAGGGAGGACGCGTGCAAGTGGACGTTCGGGAGGAACGACTGGCGCTCGACATCGAGTCGCGCGTCGCGGCGGCTTAACGGCCCCGGAAGACGATGCGGCCCTTGGTGAGGTCGTAGGGAGTCAGCTGGACGGTGACCGTGTCGCCGGTGAGGATGCGGATGTAGTGCTTGCGCATCTTCCCGGAGATGTGGGCCATCACGATGTGACCGTTGTCGAGTTGAACTCGGAAGGTGGTGTTGGGCAGGGTATCGATGACCTTGCCCTGCATTTCGATCATATCTTCTTTGGACATGGCAACCTGGTCGGCTTGAGGGCGACACGCCCTGGAAGGGCTGGGATTGTGCTACAAGGCGGGCGCTTGTTCAACGGCTGCGCGACTGGCGATGGCGCCTGCAGGGGTCCGCAGATCCGCATCGAGCGGCGCGAACGGTTCCGAGGGCTCCTCGGCCAATGCCCCGGCGAGCTCCGTCAGAAATCGCGCACGCGGCCACAATTCGGCGCCCATGCGCAGCAAATGCGGCGAGGCGACCTGCGCATCGATGAGCCGGAACCCCCGGCGTACGAGCTGTTCCCCCATAATGATCAGCAGCATCTTCGAGGCGTCCGGCACGCGGCTGAACATGGATTCGGCAAAGAACACCCGCCCTAAGGCCAGCCCGTACAGTCCGCCGATCAGACGCTCCCCCGTCCACAGCTCGAAGGAGTGCGCCACGCCGAGCCGGTGCAAGCGGGCATAGGCCAGCCGCATCTCCGCCCCGAGCCAGGTGCCTGTGTCGGGGCCACGTGGCGCCGCGCAGGCCTCGAGCACCGCCACGAAAGCCTCGTCCAGACTGGCCCGGTAAGGACACTTGCGCATGGAGCGGGCCAGACGTCGTGCGCAATGCACGGCGCCCGGACGCAGGACCGCACGTGGATCGGGCGACCACCACAGGATCGGGTCGCCCGGGTTGTACCAGGGAAAGATGCCGCGGCGGTAAGCCGCGAGCAGACGCGCCGCGGACAGATCGCCGCCGATGGCCAACAAGCCGTTGGGCTCGCGCAGGGCGAGGGAGGGGTCTGGGAAAGCGTCGATCGGATCGCCGGGATGCAGCACGGTGATCATGCGGTGGCGGATTTCAGCGGGCTGTGCGCGGCCATCTCGGCAGCGTAACGCTGCACCCAGCGCGTTTCCTGAACCAGAAAGTCGCCGATGGCGCGGCCCAGCGCCGGATGGGCGATGGCATGCAGTGAATGGCTGAGGTGCGGCAGAAAGCCCCGCGGCAGCTTGTGTTCGCCCTGGGTGCCCGGATCATAGGCGGCGAGCCCATGGCGGATGCAATAGTCGATGCCCTGGTGATAGCACAGCTCGAAATGCAAGCTATCCCAAGCTCCGCGGGCGCCCCAGTAGCGACCGTAAAGCGTCGTGGCATCGCGAAAGGCAAGCGCGACGCCGACCGGCTTGTTGCCGTCGAGTGCTACGAACAGGACCATTTGATGACCCAGCGGAGCGCTGATGGTCTCGAAAAAGGTCTTGTTCAGATAAGGCTGGTGACCGTGACGGTGGAAAGTATTGGCCAGCAGCGGATAGATGGCGTCCCAGCGTGCGGGCGTCATATCCTGTCCCGTCCAGACCTCGATGTGTAGACCGGATTCGTCGATCCGCCGCCTTTCCCGGCGGATCTTCTTGCGCTTGTCGGCGGTGAACGTCGACAGATGGGCCTCGAAATCGGCGAATCCCCGGTTGTGCCAGCGGAATTGGCAGGCGATGCGCGGTTTCAGGCCGGTTGCGACTGCCCAGCGCCGCGCGAGCGGTTCGTCGGGAAAGAGACTGTGAAAGGATGAATACCCCTCACGCGCCATCAACGCCAGTGCGGCTTTCAGCAGCTTCTCGTGCAGCGCCATGGCCTCCGGCGCTGTTGGCAGGGCGCGTGGCCCGGCGACGGGCGTGAATGGAATCGCGTTCACGAGCTTGGGGTAATACTCGAGTCCCAGGCGGTCATAGGCATCGGCCCAGGAAAAATCGAACACGAACTCGCCCATCGAGTGGGTCTTTTCGTACAGTGGCAGGGCGGCGCAGAGACGGCCCCTGTCGTAAGCCGCCACATGCCGCGGTGTCCAGCCAGTCTGGATTGCGACACAGCCGGTCTGTTCCAGCGCCTGCAGGAATTCATGGCGCAGGAAAGGAAAGTCGCAGGTATTCAGCGCATTCCATTGGTCGGCATCGATTTCATCGATACCGTGATGAAACGTGAGGTCCAGGGACATGGACGGACTCTTGCATTGTCGAGGCTGGGTTCCATTGTAGGCCGAGTGGCCCAGAACAACCCCCTGTTTTCCGGAGATCCGACATGCGCATTGCCATTCCGAAAGAAATCAAGCCCCATGAAGGCCGTGTCGCCCTGACCCCGACGTCCTGTCGGGCACTCATCGACCGGGGCCACGTCGTCATCCTGCAGACGCAGGCTGGGGAGGCCAGCGGCTATCCCGACGCGCTGTATCAACAGGCCGGGGTCGAGATCGCCGCCGATGCAGCGGCCACCTACGGCGCCGGTGAACTGATCGTGAAAGTCAAGGAACCGATGGCGTCCGAGTGGCCGCTGCTGCGCGCCGACCACCGGCTGTTTTCCTTCCTCCATCTGGCAGCTGCGCCGGAACTGGTCGCGGCACTGTGCCGTATCGGCCTCACCGCCTGGGCCTTCGAAACCGTGCGTGAAGGGGAGCACTACCCCTTGCTCGCGCCCATGAGCCGGATCGCCGGAGTGCTCGCCGTCCATCAGGGCGCGCACTGGCTGCAGGGTGTGCACGGTGGTCGCGGGGTGTTGCTGGGTCGGATGACGGGCGTGCCGCGCACGCACATTGTGGTGGTCGGCTGCGGACAGGCGGGCTTGGCCGCGATCGGGGCCGCTGCAGCACTGGATGCCGAGGTGACGGCATTCGATCTGAAGCCCTCAGCGCTCGATGCGGCTGCCGCCCTGGGCGCCAATGTCACCGCGCTGTATCCCGATGGCGAAACACTGGCGACCGCGGTTGCCGAGGCGGATCTGGTCGTCGGCGCCGTGTTGGTACCGGGACGCCGGGCGCCTGCCGTGATCACCGAGGCCATGGTGCAGCGCATGCGTCCGGGGAGTGTGATCGTCGATATCTCCATCGATCAGGGTGGGTGCGTGGAAACGATGGAGCCGCGTGGGTATGATGACCCCGCGTACCGACGCCATGGGGTCTGGCATCTCGGCGTGACCAATCTGCCGGGGGCTGTGCCCCGCACTGCATCTCAGGCTTTGTCGGCGGCCGTGTCACCCTATGTGGCTGCGCTGGCGGATGGCGCGACAGGAGAAGCCGCCGCATCGCTGGCGGCAGCCTTGAGTGTCCATGGGGGAGAGGTCGTGGATGATCGGGTGCGCAGCTGAGGGCGCACCTTGCTGATGTCGAGAGGATTGCCTTGTCGCGAACGCCTGTATCCGGGCCATCCCCTGCAACCCAGTCCGAAACACCGGGCCGGGGCTTGCGCGAGGCCGGTCTTTTGCTGGCGTTGTCACTCGCGGGCTATCTCACGACGGCGCTGCTGAGTTTCCACATCGACGATCCTGCCTGGAGCCAGATCGGCGACACCGGCCCCGTTCGCAATCGCGGCGGCCTGCTGGGCGCCTGGCTCGCTGATTTCCTGCTGACGGCTTTCGGCTATCTCGCCTATGGCGTGCCGCTGGCGATCCTTTATATGGGCTGGCGCCATTTCAAGGGTCGTGCTCCCGACATCCCGTCGCGCGTGGACAAGGCAACGCGCATCGCGGGCGTTTTGTTTGCTTTCCTCGCGGCGAGCGGGTTGTGTGCGATGCATGTGCGCGAAGACCTCGTCGCGTTGCCGCGCGGGGCAGGCGGTTGGATCGGCGACCGCATCGCCGAGGCCGCGCTGGCCGCCTTTAATCCCTTAGGGTCCACGCTGATCCTGCTGCCGCTGATGCTGATCGGGATCACGCTGGCCACGCATCTGTCGTGGATCGCTTTGGCGGATCGCACCGGGCGCGGGGTCATGCAGGCATTGAGGTTCACCGCGGACGGCTATCGGCGCTGGCAAGGGCGCCGCGCCGCGCGCGCCGGCGCCGCAGCCTCGCGTCCCGAGGCGCCTGCCCCGCGTCCGGCGCCGCTCAAGTCCGGCGCCAAGAGTGCGGTGGGAGCGCTGCGCATCGAGCCGCCGCCGCAGCCGGTCAAGCCCAGCGATCGCGCCGAACGCGAACGCCAGGTGCCCATCTTCGCGGATCGCCCGGACTCCCCCTTGCCGCCCCTGGCGCTGCTCGATGAACCCCGACCGCTCGAAACGGCCTATACGCCCGAGGCGCTCGAGGGGCTCTCCCGGCTGGTGGAAATCAAGCTCGCCGACTTCGGGGTCATGGTGAAGGTGGTCGCCGTACATCCGGGGCCAGTCATCACCCGCTTCGAGCTGCAGCCGGCGCCGGGCGTCAAGGTGAGCCAGATCTCGGGGCTGGCCAAGGATCTGGCGCGCGCCCTGTCGGCGGTGAGCGTGCGGGTGGTGGAGGTGATCCCGGGCAAGGCGGTAGTGGGCCTCGAGATTCCCAATCCCCAGCGCGAACTGGTGTGTCTGAGCGAAATCCTGCGCTCCCAGGCCTATGACGAGGCCGATTCCCCGTTGACGCTGGCGCTGGGCAAGGACATCGGTGGCCAACCGGTAGTGGCCGATCTGGCGCGCATGCCGCATCTGCTGGTGGCGGGCACCACGGGCTCCGGTAAATCGGTGGCCATCAACGCCATGCTGCTCAGCCTGCTCTACAAAGCCAGCGCCGAGCAGGTGCGCCTGATTCTGGTCGATCCCAAGATGCTGGAGCTGTCGGTCTACGAAGGGATCCCGCATCTGTTGGCGCCGGTGGTCACCGACATGCGCGACACCGCCAACGCCCTGCGCTGGTGCGTCACCGAGATGGATCGGCGCTATCGCCTCATGGCGAGCCTGGGGGTGCGCAACATCGCGGGGCTCAACCGGCGCGTGGCCGAGGCGGCGCAGAGCGGGACGCCCCTGACCGATCCCTTGCGCCCGTTCGACGAGGCAGGCGAGCCGGTGCCGCTGACGGCCTTGCCCTATCTGGTCGTGGTCATCGACGAGCTGGCCGACCTCATGATGGTGGCCGGCAAGAAGGTCGAGGAACTCATCGCCCGGCTGGCGCAGAAGGCGCGCGCCGCGGGCATCCACCTGATCCTGGCGACCCAGCGGCCTTCCGTGGACGTGATCACCGGCCTCATCAAGGCCAACATCCCGACGCGCATCGCCTTCCAGGTCTCCAGCAAGATCGACTCGCGCACCATCCTCGATCAAATGGGCGCCGAAGCGCTGCTGGGTCACGGCGACATGCTCTATCTGCCGCCGGGCACGGGCTTCCCGCAGCGCGTGCACGGCGCGTTCGCCTCCGACGCGGAGGTGCATCGCGTCGTCGATTACCTGAAAAAGCTCGGCGCGCCGGAATATATCGACGAGATCCTGCAAGGGCCCGATGAGGACGCCGGCAGTTTCAGCGGCGGCGAGGGCGGCGATGACCCGGAGCGGGATCCCTTGTACGACGAGGCGCTGCGACTCGTCACCGAGTCGCGCAAGGCCTCGGTTTCGGGCGTGCAGCGCCGCTTGCGCATCGGCTACAACCGGGCGGCGCGGCTGGTCGAGGCGATGGAGCGAGCCGGCGTCGTCGGCGCCTTACAGCCGAATGGCTCGCGTGAAGTGCTGGCCCCGCCGCCGGCGAGCCAGGATTGAGTCGTGCAGATCAACCCAGCGGAGAGAACGATGCGAATGGGCAAGCGCCTGATCGGGGCGTGGATGGTGTGGCTGGCCGGCGTAGGGATGGCTTGGGCCGGCGGTCTGCAGGAACTGGAAGCGTTCAACGCGCGGGTACGCACCTTCGAGGCGCGCTTCGTGCAGACCGTGCCGGCCGCGCAGGGCCAGGCGGCCCGCACCGAACAGGGCCGGATCTGGATCGCCCGGCCGGGGCGGTTTCGCTGGGAATACGAAGGCGGATCGGATCAGGTCATCCTGAGCGACGGCAAGACGTTGCAGCTCTACGATCGCCCGCTGGCGCAGGTGACCCGCCGGCCGCTGGATCGGGCGCTGGCGGCGACGCCGGCAGTGTTGCTGAGCGGGCAGGGCGATCTGTCGGCGCAGTTTACGATCACCGAAAATCCAGCGCGTGAAGGACTCGATTGGGTCACGCTGACGCCGCGCAATGCCGACACCGATTTTCGCACCATCCGGCTGGGGCTGAGTGGCGGGGTGATCCGACGCATGGCGTTCGAGGATCATTTCGATCAGCGCAGCCTGATCGAGTTCTCGCAGATCCACGTCAACGAGACCATTCCGGCCAGTGTCTTTCACCTGGACTTGCCGGCGGGCGTCGAGGTGATCGAGGAATGAAGCTGTATTTGCGCCCCTGGATCGGCTGGACGGTGGGCGGCATCGCTCTGGCCGTGCTGACCTGGGCCAGCCTCATTCCGCTGGATCCCGGCTCGCTGCCGAGCCAGCATGACAAACTGGCGCATCTGGCGGCTTATGGCACGCTGGGCGCCTGGTTCGGAACCTTCGCGCCGTCGCGGCGCTGGCTGCTGGTGTGGATGGGGCTGGGTCTTTTCGGCGTCGGCATCGAGTTTGCGCAGGGACAGACCGGCTACCGCAGCTTCGACACCCACGACATTCTCGCCAACTGGATCGGCGTCAGCCTGGGGATGGCCGTGCTCGCCGCGCCCCTGCGCTACGGCCTGACGAGTCGCCACGCGCGCGCATGACCATCAAGCCCGACCCGCAGTCCAGCCTCTTTGCCACGCCGCAGCCCGCGGCGCCGCTGGCCGACCGCCTGCGCCCGCAGCATCTGGACGAGGTCGTGGGCCAGGCGCATCTGCTGGGACCGGGCCAGCCGCTGCGCGCCATGCTCGAGGGCGGTCGGCTGCATTCGATGGTCCTGTGGGGGCCGCCGGGCACGGGCAAGACCACCTTGGCCCGGCTCATGGCGCAGCAGACGAACCTGCTCTTTCTGAGCCTCTCCGCCGTGCAGGCCGGAATCCGCGAGGTGCGCGAGGCAGTGGACGCCGCGCGCCGGGAGCGCAGCGTGAGTGGCCGGGGCACGGTGCTTTTTCTGGATGAGGTGCACCGCTTCAACAAGGCGCAGCAGGACGCCTTCCTGCCACACATCGAAGACGGCACACTCGTCTTCATCGGCGCCACGACCGAGAATCCCTCCTTCGAACTCAACCGCGCCTTGCTCTCGCGCGCGCGGGTATATGTGTTGCGTGCCCTGGACGAAGCCGATCTTGGCCTCGTGCTCGAGCGAGCGCTCACCGACGCCGAGCGCGGACTCGGCGGGCTGCGTCTGGAGGTTTCCGAATCGGCACGACGGCTGCTGATCCAGGCCGCCGATGGCGATGCGCGGCATCTGCTGGGCTTGTTGGAACTCGGCGCTGAACTGGTCGGAGCGGGCGGGACGCTCGATGCGCTGGCGGTGGAGCGTCTGCTCACCGGCGCCGGCGCGCGTCAATTCGACAAGGGCGGCGATCTGTTCTTCGACCAGATTTCCGCTCTACACAAGGCCGTGCGCGGCTCATCTCCAGATGGCGCCCTTTACTGGCTGGCGCGCATGCTCGACGGCGGCGCCGATCCGCTCTATATCGCCCGGCGTCTGGTGCGCATGGCCAGCGAGGACATCGGCAACGCCGATCCGCGCGCCCTACAACTGGCTCTGAACGCCTGGGAGACCCAGGAACGGCTGGGCTCGCCGGAAGGGCATCTGGCGCTGGCGCAGGCGGCGGTTTTTCTGGCCTGTGCGCCCAAGAGCAATGCGGTCTACCGGGCCTTCGACGCCGCGCGAGCCGATGCGACCCGCCACGGCTCGCTGCCGGTGCCGCTGCATCTGCGCAACGCCCCGACCGCGCTCATGAAGCAGTTGGGCCATGGGCGCGCCTATCGCTACGCGCACGACGAGCCCGATGCCTATGCCGCCGGCGAGCAGTACCTGCCCGAAGCCTTGGGGGAGGCGCGCTACTATCATCCCGTGCCGCGCGGGCTGGAACTGCGCATCGGCGAGCGGCTGGCCGTTCTGCGCGAGCGCGACCGGCGGGCGCAGGCAGGCGCCTCTGATGCAGAGCATGGTCCATGAAAGACTGGATGATCCCGCTGGCAGTCGGGCTGGGGGGCGGCGTGGGTTCGATGTCCCGCTATACCCTTGGGACCCTGTGTGCGCGTCTGCCGTGGGCGTTTCCCTGGGGTACCCTCGCCGTCAACGTGCTGGGCGGTTTTGCCATTGGCGGGCTGTTTTACTTGAGTCAGCGCCGGCCGGAATGGGCGCTGGCCCTGCGCGTCTGGGCCATCACCGGTTTTTGCGGCGGTTTCACGACGTTTTCGGCTTTTTCGCTCGAGACGCTGCAGCTCTGGAGCCAGGGCGCGCAGGGCAAGGCGCTGGTGAACGTGCTGGCCAATCTCGCGCTGAGCCTTGCCGCCGTGGCCACCGGCATGGCCTGCGTGCGGCGCCTGATGGCCTAAATTTTCTGGATTTTGAAGGATGTTCCATGCTTGATCCCCGTTGTTATCGTCAGGATCTGGATGCCACCGAGGCAGCGCTGGCGCGCCGCGGCTACGCCCTGGACCGCGCACGTCTGAACGCGCTCGAAACACGGCGCAAGGCCCTGCAGATCGAGGTCGAAGGACTGCGCAACAGCCGCAACACGATTTCCCGTCAGGTCGGTCAGGCCAAAGCGAGAGGCGAACCGGTGGAGCCGATTCTGGCCCAGGTCGCTGAGCTGGGCAGTCGCTTGGAAGCGGGGGAGGCGGCTCTGAGGGAGTTGCAATCCGAGCTCGACGCCTTCCTGCTGGAAATTCCCAATCTGCCGCAAGCCGCGGTTCCGGATGGCCGTTCGGAGGCGGACAACCAGGAGCTGCGCCGCTGGGGCGAACCGCGGGTCTTCGATTTTCCGATCAAGGATCATGTCGAACTGGGCGCGCCCGGTGCGCGGCTGGATTTCGCCGCGGCGAGCACCATCACCGGCGCCAGGTTCACCGTGCTGCGCGGTGCCTACGCCCGGCTGCAGCGGGCACTGACGCAGTTCATGCTTGATCTGCACACGCGCCGCCACGGCTATGAGGAGGTCTACGTTCCGTATCTGGTCAATGCCGCGAGCCTGACCGGCACCGGGCAGTTGCCCAAGTTCGAACAGGATCTGTTCCGTCTCGCGGGCGATCCGGCGTGGTATCTGATTCCCACCGCCGAGGTGCCGGTCACCAATCTGGCGCGCGAGCAGATTTTCGATCCCACGCTGCTGCCGATGCGGCTGGTGGCGCATACGCCGTGTTTTCGCTCCGAGGCCGGCGCCTATGGGCGGGACGTGCGCGGCATGATCCGCCAGCACCAGTTCGAGAAGGTGGAGCTCGTGCAGTTTGCGACCCCCGAACAATCGGCTGCGCAGCTCGAGGAACTCACCGGCCACGCCGAAGCCGTGCTGCAGGCGCTGGAGCTGCCGTATCGGGTCATGGCACTGTGCGCCGGCGACATGGGATTTGCCGCCGCGCGCACCTACGATCTCGAGGTCTGGCTGCCAAGCCAAGGGCAGTACCGCGAGATTTCCTCCTGCAGCAACTTCGAGGCTTTCCAGGCGCGCCGACTGCAAGCGCGCTATCGCAATCCCGCGACCGGCAAGCCCGAACTCCTCCACACCCTGAACGGCTCCGGCCTTGCCGTCGGCCGGACGCTCGTGGCCTTGCTGGAAAACCACCAGCAGGCCGACGGCAGCATCGCGATCCCGTCGGCACTGCGGCCCTATATTGACGGCTTGGCATGCATCAAACCGGCATGAGGCAGAGAAAGCATGAAAGCGCTGACTCTGTCGCTTATGCCCCTTGCTATTTATGCCCCGCCCGCAATTCTTTTGGGTAATTCCTAGCCTTTCCGGACCAGAAGGGGACGTAGTTCCTGGATCGAGATCTGCCTGAGAAGCTTGTACAGCAAGGGTTGCAGGTCTTCGTGCCGGTGATTGAACCGGTAGCCAACCTCAGCCAGATACAGGTGGAAG
>DATLZY010000040.1:0-10322 GCA_035573755.1 Candidatus Acidiferrales bacterium | reverse complement strand
ATCGACCGCCAGCGGGCGAATGATCGGCCAAACAACCCGCAATCGAGCCGAAAATCAGCCCGAATCGCTCGCGGATCGCTTCGCAGCGAGTTCGGTCACCGACAGGCCCATTGCCTTGCGATATTGATGTTCAGTGTGTCCCTAGAAATCTTCCGGGATCGCGACCTCGATGCGGTCGTCCGCCTCGCGCACGGCAAAGGTGGTGAGCGGACCATAGGCGGGCGGGGCGAGCACGGCGCCGGTGCGCAGGTCGAAGGCGGCGCCGTGGCGCGGGCAGACCAGCCGGCAACCCTCGCGCGGCCCGCCGGTGAGGCGTCCGCCGTCGTGGGTGCAGACGTCCTCGATGGCGTGCAGTGTGCCGTCGATCCGAAACACCGCGATCATGATGCCGTCCACGTCGCGGCGCAGGTAACCGCCCTCGGGCAGTTCGGCGGCGGCGCCGACATCGTACCAATGGCTCATGCGCTGGCCTCCGGCGCGGCGTGCCGCTCGGGCCGCCAGAGCACGTCGCCCAGCCCGGCCTGCCGGTTGGCCGCGCGCGCCAGCACGAACAGCAGATCCGACAGCCGGTTCAGATAACGCAGTGTCTCGGGATTGATCGGCTCGGTGCGGGACAGTGTGTACACGCGCCGCTCCGCGCGCCGGCAGACGGTGCGGGCCAGATGCGCCCAGCCGGCCCCGGCGCTGCCACCGGGAAGGATGAATTCCTTCAGCGGCGCCAGATCCGCGTTCAGCGTATCCAGCCAATCTTCCAGCGCGCTCACCTGCTCGGCGCGGATGCTCACGCGCCCCGGGATGCACAACTCGCCGCCGACGTCGAACAGCGCGTGCTGGATTTCATCGAGCCGCGCGTCCCAGTCGGTGGGTAGGCCGGCGATGCGGAGCAGGCCGATGAGGGCGTTGAGTTCATCGACCGTGCCGAAAGCCTCGACGCGCGCATGATCCTTCGGCACGCGACTGCCGTCGCCGAGGCCCGTGGTGCCGGCATCCCCGGTGCGGGTGTAAATCTTCGACAGGCGGTGCCCCACCTCATCCCTCCGTCAGTCGGTAGTGAACGGCCAGCTCCAGCGCCTCGACCGGTTCGGCCCACGCGGCCGCCGCGAGGGGCGGGAGGCCGCTCAGGGTTTGCTCGGCGTCCCGGTCGAGCACCGGATGGCCGGAACTGGCCAGCAGGCGGACGTTGATCACCCGGCCTTGTGGCGTGACATCGTAGCGCAGACGCACGGCGCCTTCCCAGCCATGGCGCCGGGCCAGCGGCGGATAGCGGAAATGGCGGGTAAAGTCATGACGGATGCGCCGCTGGAGGTCCTCGCGCAGCCGGCCTTCGTCCGTCTCCGGTTCCCGCGTCGCATCTGCGGCTCGCGCGCGGGCTTCGGCCTCGTCCCCGGAAGCCGTGGGATTTGTGGGCGGGTCCGGCGCAACCGCAACCGTTTCATCCACTGCGACAGGATGCTCCAGCGACACGGCTACGGAGCGCACTGCACCGCCGGGCCGGTGAGAAGTCGGACGTGGAGCGGACGGGGCAGCCCTCGGCGCTGCGGCCGTGTCCGTCACGGCAGACACAGTTGCCCACGGCGCTGACATCCTATCGATCACCGCGGATGGGGTTGGTGTGCGTACTGCGGTCGGTTCGGGCACTGCCGGCGCCGCCCCGAGCGACATCAGTTGCAGGACGCGATCGGAATGAACGGTGGGTGGGCGTGGCGCCGGCAGCGCCAGCATCAGCAGACTGATCAGGAGCAGATGCCCAGCCACCGCCAAGGCGAAGGCGCTGGTGGCGGCGGGCGGGCGGTGAGTGAGGCCCCAGCGCGTCACGGCGTCCGATAGCTGAGCGTGAGGTAGCCGGCGCGTCCCGGCTGGGCGTAGGTGGCGGCGGTTTCATAGTCCCGGTCGAGGACGTTCTCGACACGGGCCTGCACCGACCACTGCGGCGCGAACAGCCATTCGGCCCGGACATCGACGCGGCCATAGCCGGCGAGTGGAACTGTGTTCGCCGCATCGTCAAAACGTCCGTCCTGAGCGAGCAGGGTGGTTCCTACGCGATAGGCGCCGAACAGGCGATCGACTTCAACGCGGGCGCTGGTTTCGGCGCGGCGCGGCAACTCGCCGCCGGTGGTACGGTTCTCGGTATCGAGCAGCGTCAGCGCCGCATGGGCGCGCCAGTCCTCGGTGCGCCAGGTGACGCCGCCTTCCGCGCCCTCGATGCGGGCGCGATCGATGTTGGCGACCGTGGCTTGCGCGGCGTCGAAGATGATCAAGTCGTCGATGTCGTTGCGGAACAGGTTCACGTTGAAGCTCAGCGTGGCCCGATCGTAGCGCAGGCCGAGCTCGACATTGCGCGCGGTTTCGGGGTCCAGATCGGGATTGCCGGCGTAGAAGCCATCGCTCGGGTAATACAGGTCGTTGAAGGTCGGCGCCTTGAAGGCCGTGCCGTAGCTGGCGGTGAGGCGCAGATCCTCGCGCAGCGCCATGCCCCAGGTGGCGTTGCCGGTGGTCTGGGCGCCGAAGGATTCGTCATCGTCACGGCGCAGCCCCAGGATGAACTGGTGCCGGCCCAGCGCGAACTGGTCCTGCGCAAACACGCCCCAGTTGTCGCGGCTGTCCTCGGTGAAGGCGGTGGTGCTGTCGACGCGGTCGCGCCAGCCGTCCACGCCGACGGTGAGCAGTTGCGCGCCCGGCAGGTTGAGGTCGTTTTGCCAGCTGGCGCTGCTGCGCCGGGTGTCGAAGGTGGAAAAGTCGGCGCCGTCGATCAGGCTGTCGGCTTCGTCGCGACTCTCGCCGACGGTGAGGCGGCTGTACCAGCCCGCGGCCAACTCGCCCCCGAGATGCGCGCTCAGGACCTGCTGGACGAAATCGGTCCGGTTGGGGAAGCCATCGTAATCGGTGCGGCCCTGGGCCCGCAGCGCCTGGGCGCCCAGTTCGGCGCCGTTGCCGAGGCGGTGCGTCACGCCGACGTTGAGCGCCGTGTTGCGATAGCGGTCGTCGTCGGGCTCGATCGGCGTGGGCCCGAAACTGCCGGCGACACCGTCTTTCTGGACGTCATAGCCGTCGCTGCTCAGCCCTGAGGCGGTGAGGTGATAGCGCGTGTCGCCGATGGCGCCGCGGGTGGCGACCCGGCCGCTGAAGGTGCCGAAGCTGCCGCCGGTGGCGGCTATCTCCCAGCCGCTGTTACCCGCCGCACCGGGCCGGGTGAAGATCTGGATCACGCCACCCAGCGCGTCGGCGCCGTAGAGGCTGGCGCGCGGCCCGCGCACGATCTCGATGCGCTCGATCTGGTCGGGTGGGATGAGTTCGAGGGACGCCGTGCCGGTGGTGGCCGAGCCGACGCGGATGCCGTCGATCAGCACCAAAGTCTGGCCGGCGCTGGTGCCGCGCAGGCTGACGGCGCTGAGCTGGCCGAACGCGCCGCTGCTGGACACATCGACGCCCTCCTGGCCGGCGAGCAGATCCGGCAGGCTGGTCGGGCGCAGCCGCTCGATGTCCTCGCGGGTGATGACGGTGACGGGCGCGAGGCTGTCATCGGCGGTCTGGGCGGTGCGTGTGGCCGTGACGACGACGGTTTCCGCCATCTCGTCTACCTGGGCCTGGGCGGCACTGACGGGCAGCAGCACGCAGGCCAGCAATGAGGGATGGCAACGCGAGAGGTGATTCATTTTGTTTTCCTGCCTGAGTGGGGGTCCGGTCGGGTCGACCAGAGCGCGGGGCAGGTGTCGGCACGCGAAGCAGGCGCCGGCGGCGCCATTGCCCGGCCGTGTCGCCCGCCGCAACACGCATCTGGACCTTGTCCACACAGGCCGGTCTCCGGGCTGATGAGTGGCCGAAATGCTTCGGCCGGCGCAGGTCGCCTTCCCGTGCACAGGGCACAGTGGCTCGATGACCGCGCGCAACTCAAACACCGTTGCGGGGGCAGCGTTGGAATGGGCCTCATGGCCGCACCAACTTCCCGTTTCACCCGCGCGGCACGCACCACGCGGACACCTGTGGGATTTCAGGTCGGGTCAGCCTACGGGGCCGGCCGAGGGGTGTCAATCGACGCGCGAGCGGTCAGTCGCGCCGCTGCAGATACATCAGCAGCGTGCGCTGCCGCGTCGAGCCATTGTCGTCGCTGACCAGGAGCAGCCCGCGCGGACCGATGCGGGTCATACCTTCGAAGTTGTCCAGCAGCCAGCCGTCCTGCAAGCGGAACAGGGCCAGCGTCTTGGGACGGATGGCGAAACCCGCGGTCTGGGGCAGGTCGAAGCGGCGCAGCGCAATCTCGATGCGTCCCTCGTCATAGCAGCGCTCCAGCGACAGGAGTTCATCCCCGGCCCAGGCGTTCAGCGCCACCAGGGCGCAGCGCGGCCCGGTGTGGAGCAGATAGGGATGCTGACGCCCGGCGAGATCGAACAGCGGCGTGTGGCCGGCCGGGGTGAAGCCTGGCGGCGGCAGCTCGGCCGCGCTCAGCAGGCCGCGGCGCGGATGCCAGGTGAGTGCCTCGAGCGCGGTGTTGGGTGTGTCGTAGCGCTGGGGGGCGGCAAACGGCGCGGGCAGGGGCACATCGGCCTGCCAGCGGCCCTGGCGATCGATGCGGGTGATGCGCGGCACGCGCTCGAAGGACACGAACAGCGCCGGCGCCCCATCCGGTCCGGGGGCAAACGTGAGCCCTTCGGCATCACGCCAGCGCCCCTTGAGCGGCCGGCCGGCCGCGTCGGTCAGCGGGTAGCTGTCCAGCAGCCGCACGTCGATCAGCCGGTTGTTCTCGAAGACTGGCTGTAACCGAAACAGCCAGCCGAAATCGGACACCGCGTAGAGCACGCCTTCGGACTCGGACCAGGCGAGATCCGACAGGCCGCGCAGGGCGACGCCGTCGGGCATCTCGCGGGGCAGCCAGAGCGCGCCCCCCAGCACCACGGATTGATACGGGCTGCCGACCGGATGCAGCGGTGCCAGCGTCACCGGCTCCGGTTTTTGCGGTGCCGGGCCACCCAGCCAGGCCCAACCCGGCGAGGCGACGGCCAGCCCCGCCAGCAACAGAGAGCGAGTCGCCGCAAGCGCGTGCCGACGGATCAGGGACCGGATCATGCGTCGCTCGGATCAGCCCGCAGGCGCGCTTTTGAATCGTGCCAGTTCGGGATCGTCGATCGGCCGTGGCGGCAGACCGATGACCTGCGTGAGAGTGTCCAGATCGGTCATGCCACGCTGCAGCCGCACCTTGCCTTCCGCGTCCTGGTAAAGCATGGCCGGAGTGCCGGCGACGCCCAGCCGATCCATCATCTGCCGATGGCGGGTCAACGTCTTGCGCGTGTCGTCCTGGATCTTCTCGGCCACGGCCACCCCCCCGGCGCGGAAACGGGCTTCATTGTCCGCCAGCGCCTGCGCCGGGTCCTTGGCCTGCAGGATGGTGGCCGCCTTGCCGGTGCTGGACGCCTTGATGACATCGACCAGCAGATGGCGCACCTGCAACCCCGCCTCGTGGTAATGGCGCGTGACGCGCCAGAACAGGTGGCAATAGCCGCAGTTGGGATCGGTGAAGCTGTAGATGATGCGCGTGGGCTTGGCGGCGCCTTCGGCAACCCAGCGGGCCGATTCGAGTTCGTTCCAGAGCGCCTTCAGCTCCGGGCCGAGCACCTGATCCTCGACATGCGTCTGCGTCAGGTCACGACCCGACTCGTCGAGGATGTTGCCGATGAAGAGGTAGCGGCCGTCCTGCGACACATACACCACGTCCGAGCGCTGGCTTTCCCGCGCGCGCAGCACGTATCCCGTCATCTGGGCCGGTGCCTCGAAGCGGCCCTCCACCTGCAGACCCATGCCCATGAGCCGCGCCAGCGCCGGTGGGGTGTTTTCAGCGGCCGAGGCCGGGGCCGCTGCGAGGAGCAGGAACGCCAGGGACGAAGCGGCCAGGCCACCGGTGGCGCGAAGTGTAACGCGAGCGCTTGCCGCAGGCTTCGGCCTTCCGCGAGAATGGCCCTCTGTCGGCCGCGTGTTCCGGCGGTTGGAGCGATCAGGCGATTTATGCACCGTCGAGTTTCCCTTCATCTGGCAGGCATGCGCCGACTTCACGGCGTTGGCCCGGGTTTGAAAATAGGCTTGCTGGCGTCATGGCTGGCACTTGCCGGCTGCTCCGGAGACACGGGGTCCGAAGCCTTACCTGCCATCCCCGCCGACCGGGCGCCTGAACGCTGGCGCCTCGATGCTATTTATGCGGATGAGGCCGCCTATCAGGCCGACATCAAACAACTGGCCCAGGATCAAGCTGCCTTTATGGAACGGTGCCCTGGTCAACTGGATCAGGCGCGCATTCTGGCCGACTGTCTGGACCGCTATTCTGACTTGATGGAGCGAGTGTCCCGCCTAGCTGGTTACGCCCAACTGCGCTACGACGAGGATACCACCAACGCCATTGCGCTCGCCCGCAAGCAGCAAGCCGAGGCGTTGCAGGCGAGTGTCGCCGAAGCCACAAGCTTTCTGGAACCCGAACTCGTGGCGCTCGGCCCCGAACGCATCGAAAAGCTCATGCGGCGCCACGAGGCGCTCAGCGGCGAATACCGACATCTGCTGAACGAAACCATGCGGCGCGCGGCGCATACGCTCTCGGCGCCCGAGGAGCGGCTGATGGCCATGGCCGGACCGATGACCGAAACCGCCGCCCAATTGCAAACCACGCTGACCAATGCGGAAATGCCCTGGCCCACCGTGACTCTGCAGGGTGGGCAAGCCTTGCGGCTGGACCAGACCGGTTACCAGCAAGGCCGGCAGCTCCCCGATCGGTCCGATCGACGGGCCGTGTTCGATGCATTCTGGAAGACGTTTTCGGGCTATGAGCAGACCCTCGGTGTTGCCCTCTACGGTCAACTGCAGCGTGACCGCTTCCTGGCGCGGGCACGCCGCTACGACAGCACGCTCGCGGCCAGCCTCGACCGTGACGGCATTCCGCTCGAGGTCTACGACACCCTGATCCGCGAGACCGAGCGCGGACTGCCGACTTTGCAGCGGTATCTGCGCCTGCGCGCGCGGCTGATGGGGCTAGACCGGTTGGCCGCATACGACCTCTATGCGCCGGTGACCGCTGCCTCGCCGCAATTCACGCTGGGAGAGGCCGAGCAGGCCGTGCTGAATGCGGTGGCGCCCCTCGGAGCCGACTATCAGCGCGCCATGGCCGAGGGCTTCAACAATGGTTGGATGGATTCGGAGCCGCGTCCGGGCAAGCGTTCCGGTGCCTACATGATGGGCTCCATCCACGCTGTCCATCCCTTCGTGCTCATGCAGTTCACGGGCGATTTCGATGCAGTGTCGACCCTCGCCCACGAATGGGGCCACGCCATGCATTCGCATCTGGCCAACCGGCAACAGAACTTTCTCAACGCGCAATATCCCATCTTTCTGGCCGAAGTTGCTTCGACGGTGAACGAGCGACTCTTGATCGAGGATGCAATCCGCAAGGCCAAATCCGACGACGAACGGTTGTTTTATCTGAACGAAGCGCTGGAGAGCCTGCGCGGGACGTTCTTCCGGCAAGCCATGTTCGCCGCCTTCGAGCGCGACATTCACGACCGCCTCGCCGCCGGCGAGGCACTGACCGGCGCCGATTTCAGTCGGCTCTACCTGGCGCTGGTGCGGCGCTACCTGGGGCAGGACGCTGGCGTCGTCGACATTGCCGATGCCTATGGCATCGAGTGGGCGTACATCCCGCATTTTTATTACAATTTTTATGTCTATCAGTACGCCACCTCGATCGCCGCCGCCAGTCTACTGGTCGACAACATCGCGCGTGGTGGTGACGATAAACGCAAGGCGTACCTGGATCTGCTGGCGGCCGGCGGATCGGGCAATCCTTATCGGCTGCTCAAGCAGGTGGGCGTCGATCTGGCGACGCCAGCCCCCTACCGTTCGCTAATCCAGCGCATGGACCGACTGCTGGACGAAATGGAAACCATCGTGGCGCGCCGCGGCTTGTGACGAGAGGCAAAGATCGGGTGAAGATCGAGTTCTATTTCGATGTTGCCTGTCCGCAAGCCTATCTCGCGGCAGCGCGGCTGGAAACCTTGGAACAGCAGCAAGGCTGGGAAGTCGACTACCGGCCTGTTTCCCTCTCGGGGCTCTATCGCATCTGGACCGGGCAGGATGAAGCACCGCAGCTGCGCTACAGCGCTGCCCGACGGCGCATGGAGCGGCGCGACCTGATGCGGCAGGCCGAGACGCTCGAACTGTATCTGAACGAGGATGCGGTCGAGACGCCGCCGGACAGCGTCGATGCCATGCGTCTGATCATCGGTGCGCCGGCCGAACGACGTGCAGCCTTGATGCGCAACCTGTTCCAGGTGATATGGGTCGACGGCGAGGACATCGGTAATCGCGGCGTCCTGGCCTGGATCGCAGAGGCCAGCCAGGTGGATCCGGCGCTCATGGATCGCCCCGAGGTGCGCAAGGCACTCGATCAGGCGACGGAAGACGCAGCCAATATCGGCGTGTTCGGCGTGCCGACGTTCCGGACCCAGGGTCGCCTATGGTGGGGATTCGACCGCCTGGGTTTCGTCGAGCGGGCCGATGGACGGAGGGCAGGGAACGAGGAGCCCTGTCGCACGGGCGGGCAGATCGAATTCTTCCACGATTTCGCCAGTCCGTTCTCCTATCTCGCTGCGACACAAATCGAATCGTTTGCCGCATGCCGCGGCGCCAGTCTGATCTGGCGACCGATCCTGCTCGGCGGCCTGTTCAAACGGATTCACGCGCCACTGGTTCCTTTGAGCGTCATGTCGAGGCCGCGACGCGAATACATGGCGCGTGACCTCATGGATTGGGCCGAGGTCTGGCGAGTTCCCTTTCAGTTCAATAGCGAATTCCCGCTCAACACCTTGCTCGCGCTGCGCGTGGCGCTCGTTGCGCCGCAGTTGACCCTGCCGCTCTACCGCGCGGCCTGGAGCGATAACCGCGACATCGGCCAACCGGAAGTTGTGGCAGAGATCATCCGCGCAGCCGGTCTGGCCGTGGATGATGTCCTGGGACAGGCCGGTCGAGACGAGATCAAGAATGCGCTGCGCCTGAACACGGAGACGGCCGAACGAATCGGCGCCTGCGGCGCGCCGACCTTCCGCGTCAATGACCGCGTGGTGATCTGGGGGCAGGACCGGCTCGACATGGTCGAGCGGGTGCTCGAGGGCTGGATGCCCGCCGTCGATGCGCAAGCCCGGCACTGACGGTGCAGCTCGCTGCAACCTGGGGGGGCAAGGATGACGACGGCCTTCCTGACCCATCCCGTTTTCCTAAAGCACGACATGGGCAGCCACCATCCGGAGCGCCCGGCCCGGCTTGAGGCCATCCACCGTCTCCTGCAAACGCGCGGGCTGCTGGAGCGTGTCCAGACGCATGAAGCCCCGCGCGTCGAGTCCGCTGTCCTGGGGCGCGTCCATGACGCGGCGTATCTGCGCCAGCTTGCGGCGCTGGCGCCACAGGAAGGCTATGCCTTCATCGATCCCGACACAGCCATGAATCCCTACACCCTGGAGGCTGCCGAGCGGGCTGCGGGCGCGGCTGTACGGGCGGTCGATCTGGTGCTCGGCGGCAAGGTGGACAACGCGTTCTGCTGTGTGCGGCCGCCAGGCCATCATGCAGAACGCAACCGCGCGATGGGATTCTGCTTTTACAACAACATCGCCTGTGCTGCCGTGCAGGCCCTGGACATCTACGGGCTCGACAGGATCGCCATCCTTGATTTCGACGTGCACCATGGTAACGGCACCGAGGATATCTTCCGCGACGACCCGCGGGTCATGTTCTGCTCGAGCTTCCAGCACCCTTTCTACCCCAATACTCCGATCGACCACGCCCACGCACGCATCATCAGCGTTCCACTGCCAGCTGGGACGCGCGGCATGGATTTCCGCGAAGCGATCGGTGCAGCCTGGTTTCCGGCGCTGGAACGGTTCGCGCCCCAGATGGTGTTCGTTTCCGCCGGTTTTGACGCCCATCACGAGGATCCCATGGCGGATCTGAGCCTCAACGAGCGGGACTATGCCTGGATCAGCGAGGAGATCGTCCGCTTTGCTATCCGCCATTGCGGTGGACGCATCGTGTCTTCTCTGGAAGGGGGATACCACCTCACGGCGCTCGCCGAAAGCGTCGCTGTGCATGTATCGACGTTGTTGCAGGGATGACGGCTTAACGAGGGCTTATCGGTCCGCGGGCTCAGAGCTTGACCGTAGTTTATTGCCCCGAAACGAATGAACTTGGTTCATGCTGCATGCTGAATGGGGTGGTGCTGGAAGTAACGCATGAGCCGCTTGGGCGATTTCTGCAGTTTGCGTAGATGGCTGATGGTGGCCTTTTTCAGGTCGCCCTTGGCT
>DATLZY010000039.1:0-5421 GCA_035573755.1 Candidatus Acidiferrales bacterium | reverse complement strand
TAAGCCGTATTGCCGGGTCAGCTCGTACTCACTGGCCGAGGACTGCTGGATGGCCGCGCGCACAGCCGGCGTGGTGGTGGCGTTCTTGTGCAAGGTGATCAGCAGGCTACTCCTGCCGGACGGATGATCCTGCCAGCACAGCCCGCAGCACCTCGCGGCCCATCAGCAGACCTCGTCGTTTGCACAGCAACCAATCATCCGGGACACGACAATTAGCCCTCACACCGCAAAATCACGCAGATTCGGCGGTTGTTCAGACCTTACCTAAACCAGCGTCAGGGCACGGCAGTATTCGGAAAGGCACGGCACGCCATTTGGCGCAGAACTGACCCGCTGCTCCACGGTCTGCCATGAATTTGCTTGTCCCCGCTTGGGTCCGAGTAGCTGGGAACCCCGGCGACAGCAAAAATCCCCGACCCGCTCAACACGGATCAGGGGCTTTGCTGGACGCGCCGGGCGCTGGAGCGGATCAGCGGGCCTTGGGGGCCAGCTTTTCCTTGATGCGGGCGGCCTTGCCGCGCAGGTCGCGCAGGTAATAGAGCTTGGCGCGGCGCACGTCGCCGCGGCGCTTGACCGCGACGCTGTCGATAGCCGGACTGTGGCTCTGGAACACGCGTTCCACGCCTTCGCCGTGGGCGACCTTGCGCACGGTGAAGGAGGAATTCAGCCCGCGGTTACTCTTGGCGATGACGATGCCTTCGAAGGCCTGCAGGCGTTCGCGGTTGCCTTCCTTCACCTTCACCTGCACGACGACGGTGTCGCCGGGGGCAAATTCGGGGAGGTCGGTGCGCATCTGCGCGGCTTCCAGTTCTGCAATCAACGTGCTCATGGTCTTGTCCTTACCCGCAGGCCGGGTCGTCGATACCCAAATTGTCGATAAAATCCTGGAGCAGGCGGTCCTGCTCCCGTGTCAGTTCGCGTCCGGCCAGAAGGCCGGGCCGCCGCAACCAGGTGCGCCCCAGCGACTGCTGCAGGCGCCAGCGGCGGATCACCTCGTGGTCGCCGCTGCGCAGCACCGCCGGCACCTCACCGGTGGCATGCGTCTCGGGCCGCGTGTAGTGCGGACAATCCAGCAGTCCGTCCCAGAACGAGTCCTGGGCGCACGACGCCGCATCGCCCACCGCTCCCGGCAAGAGCCGGATCACCGCGTCCATCACCACCATGGCCGCCAGTTCGCCGCCGCTGAGCACATAATCGCCGATCGAGACTTCCCGATCGACGGCGCTGAGCGCGCGCTCATCGACGCCTTCATAGCGGCCCGCAACCAGGATCAGCCCCGGCAGCGCGGCGAATTCACGCGCCAGCGCCTGATCGAACGGCTGCCCCTGCGGGCTCATCATCACGACCGGTGTGCCCGCAGGTGATGCGTCCCTGGCCGCTGCAATGGCAGCGAGCAGCGGCTCGACCTTCATCACCATGCCCGGGCCACCGCCGTAGGGCCGATCATCGACCGTACGGTGGACGTCGTGCGTGAAATCGCGCGGGTTGACGCTCGCGGTCCGGATCAGCGCACGTTCCCGCGCCCGACCCGTGATTCCGCCAGCGTACAGCGCCTCGACGAGGTCCGGAAACAGCGTCACCACGGTCAAATGCATGCCCGCGTTCCGCTCAGAAATCCGGGTCCCAGTCCACTTCCACCACGCCGGCCGCGAGGTCGACCCGGCGCACGACATCGGGCCGGATGAAGGGAATGAGGCGTTCTTCCTCGCCCTTCACCACCAGCACGTCGTTGGCGCCGGTTTCCATCAGCGAATCCACGCGCCCGAACGCGAACCCGTCGATACCGACGACCTGCAGGCCGACGAGATCGATCCAGTAATACCCTTCATCCTCATCTACGGGCGGCAGGGCCGTGCGCGGCACGCCGATCCAGGCACCGGTCAGCGCCGCGGCTGCCTCGCGGTCCGCGATGCCGGACAAGCGAACGATCCAGCCCTTGCCCTGCGCCTGCACCGCCTCGAGGCTGCGCCGGCCTGAACCCGTGGGCCATTCGAGATCCCAATCGCGATATTCGAAGAGCTGGTCCGGCGGTCGCGTGTGGGGATGGACCCAGATCCAGCCTTTCACGCCGAATGGGCTGCCGAGCCTGCCCAAGACCACCCGCACGGCACCAGCCGGGGCGGCGTCCTCGATCATCAGGCTGCGGCTTCGCTCATCTTGGCGGCCTGGCGGAGCAGCTGGTCGACACGCTCGGACGGCTGCGCACCCTGCGCGATCCAGTGGCGCGCACGTTCCAGATCGACGCGCAGGCCCTCTTCCTTCTCGGTCGCGATGGGGTTGAAGAAGCCGAGGCGTTCCAGATAGCGCCCGTCACGACGATTGCGGCTGTCGGTGACGACCAGGTGATAGAAAGGCCGCTTCTTGGCGCCGGCGCGAGCGAGACGAATGGTGACCATGTAAGCCTTGAACCTCCAGATCGGATAGAGCCGCCGCTGCACGCGCGCAGCGGACAGGCCCCAGCAAATTCGCGATTGTAACCGCCTCGCGCGATCGATCGCAATCAAAACCCCATGCCGGGCGGCAGGCGGCCGCCTTTGAGCAGCTTGCCCATCGGGCCTTTGGTCATGCGCTTCATCATCTTCTGCGTCTGTTCGAACTGCTTGAGCAGGCGGTTCACATCCTGGACCTGCAGGCCTGAACCCGCTGCGATGCGCCGCTTGCGGGAAGCCTGGATGATATCCGGATGTCGCCGCTCACCCGGCGTCATGGCATTGATCAGGGCCACCATGCGCCGAATGTCACGGTCCTGGACCTGATTGCGCGCGGCCTCGGGGATCTTCATCGCGCCGGGCAACTTTTCGAGGATGCTTTTGACGCCGCCCATGTTCAGCATCTGCTGGAGCTGGTCGCGGTAGTCCTCAAGCGTGATGCCCTTGCCTTTCTGGACTTGCTTCGCGAGCTTGTCGGCCTTGGCGCGGTCGGTGTTGCGCTCGATTTCCTCAATCAGGGTGAGCACGTCGCCCATGCCGAGGATGCGCGAGGCCACGCGCTCGGGGTGGAACGGCTCGAGTGCGTCGGTCTTCTCGCCGGCGCCCATGAGCTTGATCGGCTTGCCGGTGATCTGGCGGATGGACAGCGCGGCGCCGCCGCGGGCGTCGCCGTCGGTCTTGGTCAGGATGACGCCGGTCAGCGGCAGTGCCTCGTCAAAGGCCTTGGCGGTGTTGGCCGCATCCTGTCCGGTCATGGCGTCGACCACGAACAGGGTTTCGTGCGGCGCGACCGCCTCGTGGATGCGGCGCACCTCGTCCATCATGTCTGCATCGATGTGCAGTCGCCCGGCAGTGTCGACGATGAGGACATCGAAGAACTTGAGCCGGGCCTGGGCGAGCGCAGCCTTGGCGATTTCGGCCGGGTCCTGATCCGGGCTGCTCGGAAAGAAACCGGCGCCGATCTGCTCGGCCAACGTCCTCAACTGATCGATGGCCGCCGGGCGGTAGACGTCGCAGCTCACCAGCAGAGATTTCTTGCGCTGCCGTTCCTTCAGATGCCGCGCCAGCTTGGCGGCGGTGGTCGTCTTGCCCGCGCCCTGCAGGCCGGCGAGCAGGATGACGACCGGCGGGCGGTGATTGAATTTCAGCTCCGCCGTCTGCTCGCCCAGCACACGGATCAGCTCTTCGTTGACGACTTTGATCAACACCTGACCCGGCGACAGGCTGGTGCTCACCTCGCGCCCTACCGCGCGCTCGCGCACTTGGTCGATGAATGACTTGACCACGGGCAGGGCGACGTCGGCGTCGAGCAGGGCCGCGCGCACTTCGCGCAGCGCCTGCTGGATGTTTTCTTCGGTCAGCCGCGCCTGGCCGCGCAACTGCATCAGGGTCCGATTGAGACGTTCGGTGAGGTTCTCGAACATGGGCGCTTCAACTCGACATCAGAAAGGTCAGGGCGCATCGCGCGCCGGCGCCAGCTACGTTACCCGAAAGGCGCACCAGCGTCATCCAACACCCTGTGGCGCCGTCCGCATAGCTTGTGCCATCATGCCTCAAATTATCGCTTCGACGACGACCATGAACAGCTATTGGATGGCGTGGGCCGTTGCCCTGGCCTATGGCGGCAGCGCCGCTCTCCTGCTCCGGCGCGCCCGTTCCCTGCTGCGCGGCCACCCGGTCGGCAAAGCCGGCGCCTTGGGGCTCGGCGCCTTGGGCTTTGTACTCCATACCGCGCTGATCTCGCCGATCTTGGGACATGAAAGCCTGCACCTGGGCCTTCCCGCAGTCGTGCTGCTCATGGGTTGGCAACTCGCCCTACTCCTGCTGCTGGCCGCAGCCCGGGCGCCACTCGAGAACCTGGGCCTGCTGCTGTTTCCTCTGCTCGCGCTATCCATGCTGCTCTATCGCCCGCAGACACCGGCTGTCGGCACGAATCTGAGCGTCTCGGTCGAACTGCATGTGCTCACGGCCATCATCGCCTACGGCCTGGTGATCCTCGCCGGGGCGCAGGCCGTGCTGCTGATGGTCCAGACCCGGCTGCTGCACCGTCATCGCAGCCGCGGCATCGTGGCGGTGTTTCCGCCGCTGGAAACCATGGAACGGCTGCTGTTCCAGCTCATCGGACTGGCCTTCTTCACGCTGTCGCTGGCGCTGCTCAGCGGATTCGTGTTCGTCGACAACCTCTTTGCGCAACACCTCGTCCACAAGACTGTGCTCTCCATCATGGCCTGGATCATCTTGGGCCTATTGCTTTGGGGGCATCACCGCTTCGGCTGGCGCGGCAAGATCGCCGTGCGCTGGACACTGAGCGGCGGCGCCATGCTCACCTTAGGCTATTTCGGCAGCAAGTTCGTGCTCGAGATGCTGCTTGGGCGACAATGGGGTTAAGAATTCTGTTCAAAACCCGTCCCTGTTCGAAGATACGGCGCACCTGACCGATTGGAGCCCTGGGAATGAAGCAGCAGCCATTGGACGTTGACCTGACCTACCGGCAGACGCGCAAGCGGGTGTTTCTGGCCGAGAGGGAGCAGGCCGTGCCGTGGACGGCGCTGTTGGCGCTGATCGCGCCGCACGCGCTGGTGGCCAGGACCGGCCGGCTGCCGCTGGGGTTGGCGCGGATGTTGAGGCGGGATGCGGCCCAGCAACGCTTCGGCTTATTCGATGCAGGCATCGCGGATACGCTGCACGACAGGCCAGGTCATCCGCCACTGCGTCGGCATCGATCGGGGGGCACGAGGCAAAGGCCACCGCGCTGCTCAAATGCCGCCTGCTGGAAACCCATGGCCTCACACAATGGCTTTTCGAGACACTCCGCGATCAGCCAGCGCGCGGGCACGATCCCCGCTTGCGCGAGGACGGATGCGACACGGATCGCCGCCCGACCCAAGCACCGTGATCGGGTGTGTGACCCGGACATGCACCAGGCCAAAAAGGCCAACCCGTGGTTCTTTGGCATGAAAGCGGCGTCGAGCTGGATTCTGGCCTGGCGCAC
>DATLZY010000038.1:0-2266 GCA_035573755.1 Candidatus Acidiferrales bacterium | reverse complement strand
GCGGCACACAGCCGATCTTGCTTGCTATGGACTCGATGGCTGCCCATTGCGAGGGGTACTCCGCCCAGTGCTCCTGCACCATGCGCACGGCACGCTCACGGACTTCAGGTGAAAACTTCGGGGACTTCTTCATGGCTCCATTCTCCAGTGTTGGAGCCTCCGCAAAACCCGGGGCGCTTCACTCGCTGTAGCCGTCAGCACCGCGCATCCGCGGCTCACTCCTCGTCCATCGAGGTCGCCATGCTCGCCTACTGCGCGGGCAGGGTCGAGTGGTATTTCAACGGCTTGTTAGTCGCCAAGGCACATCCCCAGCGCGCGCGCCGTGCGCACCGTGCCCGAATCGAGCGGTACACGCCGCAGTTGCGCCACCGCCTCCGGGATCGGCACTGGCACCATGTCGGGCGGGTGGTAGCCGACCATGTGACCAAACAACCCCTGTTCCACCAGATGCACCGCCGCCGCGCCGAAACGCAACGCCAGCACGCGGTCGAACGCGCTGGGCGTGCCGCCGCGCTGGATGTGGCCGAGCACCGTCGTGCGCGTCTCCTTGCCGGTCAGGGCACGAATCTTCTCGGCAACCTGTTCGCCCATGCCGCCGAGCTGCACGTCCCGTCCCGCCTCGCGCGCCCGGATCGCTCGCTCGCCGTCGCGCGGCGTCGCACCTTCGGCGACCACCACGATGGAAAAACCGCGTCCGGCCGCTTCGCGCTCGCGGATCTTCGCGCACACCGCGCCGATGTCGAAGGGAATCTCCGGGATCAGGATCACGTCCGCCCCGCCGGCGATTCCGGCATGCAGCGCAATCCAGCCGGCGTCCCGTCCCATGACCTCGACCACCATGACGCGCCGGTGCGCCTCGGCTGTGGTGTGCAGCCGTCCGATCGCCTCGGTCGCGACCGACACCGCGGTATCGAAACCGAAGGTGAACAGCGTTCCGTCGAGATCGTTGTCGATGGTCTTGGGCACGCCCACCACCGGCAGACCCAGATCGCAGAAGCGCTTGGCGATGCGCAACGAGCCGTCGCCACCCACGGCGATCAGGGCGTCGCCGCCGACCTCCCGGAAGCGTGCCAGCACCTCGGCCGACACGTCGATCAACACCACCTCGTCACCGCGCCGGACCGGATATTCGAAGGGATTGCCCTTGTTGATCGCGCCCAGGATAGTTCCACCCAGATGGGCGATGCCGCGCACCCGATCGCGATCGAGCGGCACCAGCCCGTCCGGATCGCCGCTGCGCAGGCCTTCGTAGCCGTAGCGGATGCCCGTCACCCGCCAGCCCCGGTTGAGCGCGCTCAGCGTGACCGCGCGGATCACCGCATTCAGACCCGGCGCATCGCCGCCGCCGGTATTGATCAACAGATGCATGGCTCCTCCCGTGCCCGCGTCTGCCCGATGTTGGCACACCCACGGGGCGTCTCGCATGCGCGGGCCGCGGACTCAGGAACCGGCGAGGCGATTCTCCAGACGCCGCAGAAAGACTTCCATTTCCCGCGCGGTCTGGATCTGGCCACCGGCACGGGCGCGCGCGATGCCGTCCTTATAGGCTGCCGCCGCTCCGGGCTCGTCGCCGAGCGCTTCCAGTGCCTTGCCCAGCGCCTTGCTGGCCGCCGCCTGATCGGGATCATGGGCGAGACAGGCTACCGCGTGATCCCGCGCTGCCGCCCATTCCGATGCCCGCAAACACAGCTGCGCCAGAGACAGCCGCAGCATCGCATCGTCCTGCCCACCGGCCAGCCGCGCCTCCAGCGCTTCCCGCAAGCCCATGACTGTTGCCTTCATTGATCGCACGGATTGCCACTGTAGCAAACAGTGGTGATGAGATCTGCATTCAACGCCGACCACCCCCCTGTTGATGCCGATGGCAATCAATATGGTTCAAAAGTCGGCCTTGCAAAATCGCCGCCCCCCGATGGATATTGATCGAATCACGCATATGGGGCTGGTCAGAACTCTCGGTTTTCGGTGCAATGATGCTCAATTTCTGGGAGTTTTGAAGCTCACAACGGATGAGCACGCCTGACTTCTTTCGCGCCCGGCTAGATGCCATGATTGATCTGCGCCACCCGCTGGCTGTGCTGGCTACTCGGATGCCATAGGCCGAGGTTGAGAAGGCGCTGGCCTCCCGACGTCCCCCCGCTTTCAGTAGCGGTTCGATCTAGAGTCCTGGGTTGATGGTAGTGGATGCGAGCTGCTTGGCATAGGCGGTTGGTGTCAGCCCGCCCAGTGCCTTCTTGGGTCGCTCTTCGTTGTATTCCCGTAGCCA
>DATLZY010000037.1:0-21680 GCA_035573755.1 Candidatus Acidiferrales bacterium | reverse complement strand
AGGATGTCTTCCCGGAAGCTGCGGTTGAACCGCTCGATCAAGCTGTTGCTCTGCGGGCTGCCCTTGGGGATGAAGTGCAGCAGCACGCCGTTCTGCTCGCCCCATTCCGCCAGGCTTCCGCCACGAACTCCGACCCGTTGTCGACGCGGATCATCATCGGCAGCGCCCGCCAGGGCTTCACCTGGTCGAGCACTCGGATCACACGCTCGGCGAGCATGGAGAGATCAATCTCAATGGCCAGCGCCTCGCGGTTGAACTCGTCGATCAGGTTCAGCGTGCGGAAGACCTGTCCGCTCATCAGCGTGTCCCTCATGAAGTCCATCGCCCAAACCACACCCGGTGCCACCTGCGTCGGCATCGGTTGCTTCACCGCCGCCGGCGGCCGGTAACGCACGCGGCGGCGCAAATGCAGGCCAATCTGCCGGTAAACGCGGTATACGCGCTTGTGGTTCCAGACGAAGCCCTTGCGGCGGGCCAGCTTGTAGCACTTCCAGAAGCCGCGCCGCGGACGCTTCTCCACGCACTGCCGGAGGAACTCCTCGATCAGCAGGTCTTCCGGCTTCGGCTTGCGTTGCGGCACCGCGTACCAACTGCTGCGCTCGAGGCCCACGACATCGCAGGCCATGGATACGCTGGTGCCTTCGGCTTCAACCAGCTGCCCCACCAACTGCCGCTTGTGGTCGAGGCTCTCAGAACTTTTTTGCGATCACCACTTCCATGGCGCGGGCCCGCAGGCTCAGCTCGGCGTACATCTCATCCAATCTCCTTGCTGTCGGGGATCGGACTCCAAACCGCTGTGCTACTCAAAACCAAGGGGACGTCGGGTGGAATGAATATCCACTCGGATGACACCATGCCGAACCCGGATGCGAACCCTTTCGGTCCGGCGGGCACGGCCTGCTCCCTGCGACAATTTGTCGCATATCACTTGCCGCCGATCTCTCTTACCTTATAACAGACAAAAATAGATCCTGCAGCGCCGATCTAATCGCGCGCCAACGGGGACCCTCCTCACGCCATCTTCCGACAGAACGGCTGCAAAACGGATTTAAGACCCGACTGGTCGGGCTGGTTCTCCGGGTAACCGTTTTGCTGCACGAACAAACGCAACCAACTGAGTAAGAGGCTTTCCATGACACACTCGCCTGCCTATCCGGATCGGACCGGAACGCTGCCCCTTGCCGTTCTGACCTTGCTCACACCGGTTTTGTCTCTAGCGGAGGAGATTCAGCAGCTGCCCCCTGTGACCGTCACTAGGGCGCAAGAATCCAGCCGGTTCAACGGCTCGTCCGTCAGTGAGGAGGACCTCGCGGTCCGGCGTGCGATCAGCGGCGAAACCGCCGGCTTGCTCAGCGATGTGCCGGGGGTAACGCTCAATGCGGCGGGCGGCATCTCCAGCCTGCCCAGCATCCATGGCCTAGCGGACGATCGCCTGCGCATCCTGGTAGACGGCATGAGCCTGATCTCGGCCTGTCCCAATCACATGAATCCGCCGCTCTCCTACCTCGATCCGTCACAGATCAAGGCCATCAAGGTCTGGGCGGGCATCACGCCGGTGAGCGTTGGCGGCGACTCTATCGGCGGCACCATTGCGGTCGAGTCCGCGGACCCCGACTTCGCCGAGCCGGGCAGTGGAACGCTGACCAAGGGCGAGATCGGCGGCGGCTATCGCAGCAACGGCGATGCCTATCGCGGGCATTTCTCGGTGACCCAGGGCAGCGAACACGTCAGCCTGCGCTATGACGGTTCCTACGCCCAGTCCGACAACTACAAGGCCGGTGGCGATTTCAAGAATTTCACCGCCACCGGCCGGCCCGGCCGTGAACTGCCGCTGGATGAAGTCGGCTCCACTGCCTACAAGGTGCAAAACCACCAGCTCGGCCTTGCGCTCAAGGATGGCGAGCAACTGCTCGAAGCCAAGGTTGGCTATCAGGACATCCCCTATCAGAATTATCCCAACCAGCGCATGGACATGATGGACAACACCCAGTCCCGGTTCAATCTGCGCTACCGGAATCACTTCCAATGGGGCAGTCTGGATGCTCGCGCCTACTATGAAAACGTCGACCACAAGATGGATTTCGGCGACGACAAGCAGTTCATCTATGGATCTGCGCCCGGAATCGTGGCCCCCGGCATGCCAATGTATACCGAGAGCCAGAACATCGGCGCCAAATTGATGGGAAGTATCGACCTGAGCGAGGCCGACGTTCTGCGGCTTGGCGGGGAGTATCAGCGCTACCGGCTCGATGACTGGTGGCCGCCCTCGCCTGCGGATCTGACCGGCATGCTCAACGCTCAAGGCGAACAGGCCACCTTCGGCGGCATGGCGCCGAACACCTTTCGGAACATCAACGACGGTCAGCGGGATCGGATGGCCCTGTTTTCCGAATGGGAACGCGCTGTCAGCGCCCAGTGGACCACACTCCTTGGCGGGCGCTACGAGCGCGTGACAACCGACACAGGGCCAGTGCAGGGCTACAACGATGTCAATGCCGGTTATGCACAGTCGTCAGCTGAATTCAACGCCCGGGATCGTGAACGCAACGACAACAACGTCGATCTCACCGCGCTGGCGCGCTATCTGATCGATCCGACTAAGGAGCTCGAGTTCGGCTACGCCATGAAGACCCGCTCGCCGAATCTCTACGAGCGCTATGCATGGTCGCGAAACGCCATGGCAGCAATCATGAACAACTTCGTCGGGGACGGAAACGGCTATGTGGGCAACCCGGATCTCAATCCGGAAACCGCGCACACAGTGTCGGCCACGTTCGACTGGCACAGTGCAGACCGCGTGCGGGGATTACAGATCACGCCTTTCTACACCTATGTCACCGACTACATCGACGCTCAGCGTTGCGCTGGTAGCGGGATGATGATGAACGCGATCTGCGCAGGGCCTGCCAACGCCACGGCACGCGACCAGTTCGTGATCCTGGAATACGTCAACGCAACCGCGGCACTCTACGGCCTTGACCTGTCCGGTTATCTTCCGCTGGCCGAGACAGCTCTGGGCGCTTTCGGCCTCAAGGGAATGGTGAACTACACCAAGGGCGAGAACCGCGACACCGATGACGGACTCTATAACATCATGCCGCTCAACGCCCGGTTCGCCCTGACCCATGAGTGGGGTCCCTGGGACAACGCCGTGGAACTGGTGTTGGTCGATGCCAAGGATGATCTGTCGAACGTGCGCAACGAAATCGAGACGGACGGCTACGCTTTGATCAATCTGCGTGGCAGCTACGACAAGCAGCAGCTGCGTCTTGACGTTGGGGTCGAGAACCTGTTCGACACCAACTATGACCTGCCCACCGGCGGCGCCTATGTCGGTCAAGGCACCACCATGTCGATCAACGGAGTGCCTTGGGGTATCGCCGTGCCCGGTCTAGGGCGTACCCTCTACGCCACGGCGACGGTCAAGTTCTGATCGATCCGGCTGCGACGTCGGGGCGGATCGCCCCCCGACGTCGCAGGACGTGTCCAATGCCAGCCATGCGCCGAGCAGGCCTACATTCTCCTGCCGACGAATCCACCCTGCACAGCCAGCGACCAACCGAGCCTGATGGGGCGTAGCTTGCCCTGTTCAGGCCGAATGCGTCGGTGCCGGCGGTGCCCTGACCGAAGCCGAAGGAGAAGTCAAGCGGCCGGCCCACTCGCTCAAACATGCCTCATCCAAGGTTTCCCGCTGCAGCAGTTCCTGCGCGGCAGCCTCCAGAACCGGTCGATTGCGCGCCAGAAAACCGCGGGCCCGCTCGAAGGCCTGAGCAATGATGCGCTGGACCGCCTCGTCGATGGCCCGCGCCGTCTGCTCGCTCACGGGCAACATCGTCTGCCCCTGCCCCGCCCCGTCCAGAAAACGGTTCTGTTCCTGTGCATAGGCGACATGCCCGAGCGCGTCATCCATGCCGTAACGGATCACCATGTTGCGGGCAATGTCGGTCGCCTTGACCAGATCATCCGCCGCACCGGTCGACAGCTCGTTGAAAATCAGCACCTCGGCCGCTCGCCCCCCCAGCAGCACGGCGATCTTGTTTTCCAGCTCCCGCCGACTCATCAAGAACCGATCTTCGGTCGGCCGCTGGATGGTGTAGCCCAGAGCACCGATGCCGCGCGGAATGATGGACACCTTGTGCACCCGATCGGTATCCCCCAGACCGAGCGCGACAAAGGCATGCCCCATTTCATGGTGGGCCACGATTTCGCGCTCACGCGGATTGAGCAGACGGTTGCGCTTTTCCAGTCCCGCCACGATCCGCTCCACCGCAGTCGTGAAATCATCCATCGTAACCGCCTCCCGCCCGCGGCGGGTGGCCTGCAAGGCAGCCTCGTTCACCAGATTGGCGAGGTCAGCGCCGGAAAAGCCTGTGGTCAGGCTGGCGATCTGCTCCGAATCGACCTCGGGTGCCAGGCGGATCTTCTTCAAATGGACCGCGAGGATCTGGACCCGCCCCCGTTTGTCCGGCCGATCGACCAGAATCTGGCGATCGAAGCGCCCCGCCCGCAGCAGCGCCGGATCCAGGATCTCAGGGCGATTGGTGGCCGCCACCAGGATCAGCCCGCCGGAGGCGTCGAATCCGTCCATCTCGGTCAGCAGTTGATTGAGCGTCTGCTCGCGCTCGTCGTGTCCGCCGATGCCAGGGAAGGCCCCGCGCGCACGACCCAGCGCATCGAGTTCGTCGATGAAAATGATGGCGGGCGCGGACTTGCGGGCCTGTTCAAACAGATCGCGCACCCGCGCCGCGCCAACACCCACGAACATCTCCACGAATTCCGAACCGCTGATGGAGAAAAACGGCACCTGCGCTTCCCCCGCCATGGCTCGCGCCAACAGGGTCTTGCCGGTGCCCGGCGGACCCACGAGCAGGACACCCTTGGGAATGCGCGCACCCAGCTTGCCGTACCCCTTCGGGTCCTTCAGAAAGGCCACGATCTCGCGCAGTTCCTCCTTGGCCTCGTCGACGCCCGCGACGTCTTCGAACGTCACCCGGGTATCGCTTTCGACATAGATCTTGGCCTTGCTGCGGCCGATGGCCATCAAGCCGCTCTGGCCCTGCCCCATCCGCCGCAACAGGAACGACCAGAACAACACCAGCAGCGCGATGGGCACGATCCAGGACAGGACCTCGCGGATCCAGGGGTTGTCCGCCGTGGCGCGAAAACGCACCCCGGCCGGCAGCAGTTCGTTCGCCAGTTCGGGATCGACGCGCGTCGTGACAAACTGGGTCCGACCCGACGCGGTCGGCTGGCGCAGCGTACCGGTCAGGTATTGACCGCTGATCGTCACCTCCTCGATCCGCCCGGCATCGAGATAGGATCTGAATTCACTGTAGTCGATGGTTTCGACCTGCTGGAGCTGATGCCAGACGTCGCGGATCAGGACAAGCGCGATGAGGGCAAAAAAGAGGTAAATGAGGTGAAAACGAACGTTCTTGTCCATCTCGGTTCGGACTCCGGTCTTGGCAAGTCTGCGCTGCATGCACACGGGCCCGATCGGGCAGCCGGTTCAGAATGTACTCCAGCCCGAGGCTTCCATGAACCGGTAGCGCAGGTATTTCAGTAGCCATGGCTCGGCAAACGCGCCGTAAGGCAGGCTGAATGCGATCCCGTTCAGGTTGGTCCAAAGCCTGTCGAACAGGCCGCCGGCGGCTGCGAAGACCGCATGATCGGTGGGCCCGTGCACCAGGAGGTCGGTTTCGAGGTTGAAGCCGTCCAGGTTGCGGCGCGTGAAGTTGGCCGACCCGCTCAAGAGCACACCGGAACCGTCGCCGCGCCGCAGCAGCAGCCATTTGCCGTGCGCCTGCTCGCCCCGGGTATTGATCCAACGCACGGGGATGCCGGAACGATGCAGCTCCCAGGCCACCTGCCGGTTGGGCACACCGTCCTTGGCGCGCCCGAAGGCGTCGTGGTTGGCATCGAGCAGGACCCGCACCGCCGCACCGCGGCGATGTGCCGCGATCAAGGCGCGGATGACTGCCCGATGGGAGAGATAGAACATCACGAGCGCCGCGGTATCGCCGGGGCCCAGCGCGCCCAGTTCCGCCAGCACGCGATCGCGAATCGCCGCTTCGGTCAAAACGGCGACACACAGCGCGGTATCGGCAGCGGGTATCGACTCAGCTGGAAACGGTGCCGGCAGAACGACGGGTTCGTGTCCCGCCAAGCCCAGCACGGCGTTCTCGGTCGCAGCCAGATCGGCGACAGCCGGCCCGTCGAAGCGCAGCGCCAGGTTGTGATGCCAGCAGCTCGCGTCGTGGGGATTGGCGGACGAGATCAACCCTGTCCAGCGCCCCTCGACATCGGCGATGAGGGTCTTGCGGTGATTGGCCTTGAAATGCAGCAGCCGCAGATAGGTGCCGAGCCGCACCTCGCCCGCGTCGAAGGGATGGGGCAGGCGCCCCAGACCATCCAGCGCGAGATGACGCAGGATGCCGCGCCATAGGGTGGACCAGACGGGGTTGCTGTCGGGCAGGCGTTTCAGTGGCGTGAGCACGATCTCGACCCCGGCCTCACGCAGTCGCTCGAAGTGCTCCGGCCACGCGGCGCCATAGGCGGTATTGACGGGATCGGTGATGAGGATCGCGCGCAGTTCGGGATGGCGGCGGCGCTGCGCGATCAGCGCGTCGGTGAAGGCTTGACACAGCGGCAGGAAATCCCCGCTGGCGGCGCCCCGCCAGGAGTTGTAGAGGAACTGATCGGCGAGGATGAGATGCCGCGCCGCGCCGATCATGGCGAGCGCTGCAGCGAAGATCGACTGTTCGGTGTGGCGCGCGCCTGACGCGTCATGCCAGGTGAGGTCGCTCAGCAGGCGCAAGTCACCGACGGGATGCAAGGCGCCGGCGAACCCGACCCCCACTTTGCCGACCTCGTAAGGGGCTCCATCAGACCGGCTTGCGGGCACGGATCGTCTTGACGATGTCGAGATAATGCGGCTCGACCGATTCCACATCGAAACCGGCCCGCAGCACGTTGCCGACCGTATCGCGATTCAGCTCCGGCCCAACGAGCCGGCTGATCGGGGTGAGCGCATCCAACAGGTGATTGAAAGGGAAACAGCAGCTGCCCGTGTGCTCGAACATGCCGAGCGCGCCGCCCGGGCGCAGCACGCGATGCAATTCACGCAAGCCCCGCACCGGATCGGGGACTGAGCAGAAGGTGCAGGCGGTGAACACCTGATCGAATGAGGCATCCGCGAAATCCAGGGCACCGACGTCCATCACCTGTGCCTGGATGCGTCCCGGATAAGTTGCGATGCGGGGCGCAGCCCGCTTCAGCATGGCTGGGCTGATGTCCAGCGCCGTGATGTCGCGCCCCGGGGGGAAGTGCGCGATGTCGAGGCCGGTGCCGAGGGCCACGAACAGAATCTTTCCTTCCCCCATCGTGCGGTACAACGCCCGTTTGGGCGCTTGCCAGCGGCGTTCCTGTGCGCCGCCCACCATGAGGTCATAACCGATCGCCGCCCGATCCCATTTGCGCCGGACGTGTTCGGCGCCCTTCATGACCAGATCCCCCGCCGGGCCTGGGCCGCGATGTGGACGCTCCAAATTCTCAGCGCCAGGAAAACCGCCACGCCCGCGCCGAGCCCGGCGACCATGGCCACTAGCACCCCGTCCGGCGCCATCCAGGCACCGACCAGCGCCCCCAGGGCGCCGCAGAGCCAGCTCTGGAACATGGTCTCCATGCCGCCCAGGAAGCGAGCGAACAGCATCATGTTGAGCATCATGCCACCCAGCGCGCCAGCCAGAATGGCGAGGGGGAAAGCCAGCCAGACCGGCGAGACATGCATCGCAAGGCCATGGCCCGCGGCGGCCATCGCTGCACCGACGGCCCCGCCGGCACCAAGGTCGCCCCAGAAAAACCCTTGTTTGGATTGCACGCCATCGCCCTCCAGCGGAGATTCGAGGCTAGCGGCTCATGATCGTGGAGACAAGACCATGGGGGGATCATCGAACCGGAATGCCCGTTTGCTTTGCAGGGCGCGGGGCTGTGACATGCAATGCACGTGGCGCAAGATCGACATCGGTGAACGTCAGAAGCCCGAGATGAGCGAAGTCTATGCGGCGCTCGAGGCTTCCTCATCCATGCGCAGCAGGATCGGTTCGCGCGGGCGCGCCACTCGAAATCCCAGTGCCTCGAGCTGAGGCGCCGCATCGGCATTTTGATAGTGATAGAGCCACATGCGTGTGCGCTGCTCCGGCGAATATTCGCGCGCCAAATCCGCAACACCGCTGTGCGAGGGATTGCCCTCGACGCGGCAGTCGTGCATCAGCACCTCGCCGTGGCTCGCGTGGGCGATGGCCTGTTCCGGTATCGGACGGGTATCGCTGCTGTACCAGAATACCCCGGGCAGACTGAGCCCGAAAGCCGAGTCCGGCAGGTGATGGCGGGCAGGGAAGACCCGAAAGGCCCGCTCCCGGTGCCAGAAGCCCGCGCTGACCGGGATGAGATGAAACACGTCCCAGAAGTTGGCACCGCCTTCGGCCAGCGTACCGGGATAATCGGCGACGCGACGCTGCAAGACCGGCACCAGCGGTGCCGGCACGAACAAGCGGCACGGCGGCGCCGGCGGCTCGGCAAAGCGCAGATGAAAGGCCAGGGCTTCGAGACCCCCGATGTGGTCGTAGTGGGCATGAGTGAGAAACAGCGCGGCGGGGAGATGTCCATAGGCAGCTTGGTAGGCTTCCGGAATGTCCGGGCCGCAGTCGACGAGCAGCAGCGGCGCGCCGCCCTGCTCGAGCACCCAAGCCGGACTCACCGGCGCGTCGAACCCCCGGGCCCCCACGCCGAGAAAATGGGCGCGCCAATCGGTTGCCGGCTCAGTCATGTCTCAATGCCTTGATGGGTGACCAAATAGTGCTGAAAACTCCCGGCAAAGCCGCGCTGCAGGGCCCGGCGATAGGCGCGATTCAAAACGCGCTTGCGATGCAGCAGCGCCGTCACGGCCTCGCGATAACGCGGGGTCCGGAACCCCAGGCCATCTTCCCGCAAACGTTGCAGGCAGAAACGATACGCGGTCTCCGCTCTTGCAACCGCATCCGGACCGTGACAGATGGACGCCGGATGGACCCGATACTCATGCAGCGGTTCGGCATCGATCACAGCCTGCCCCGCCCGCTCGAGCGCTCTCAGATTGAACAAGGTATCTTCTCCGAAGCCGACGTCCTCGTCCCAAGTCGTGCCGATCACCGAACGATGAAACACGAACAGCAGCGGCACGGACAATCGGCAGAAATCTTCCAGTCCCAAGCATTGCATTTTGGGGTCACACGGGAAGACCGTCTGCAAACGCTGCCCGCTGCGCGCTTCGACCACATGCAGATTGTCCCCCGCCATGCCGTGGTCGGCGGCCAGCGCCACCAGGCGCTCGAGCCGCTCCGGATAGTACACGTCATCGGCGTCCAGCGGCGCGATGAAGCGGCCGGTCGCCGCCGCCAAGGCCACGTTCCGCGCGGCGTTCGGCCCACTGCCATGTACGGGAGAGCGCAGAAAACGCAGTCGCTCGTCGACCAGGCCATGCCGCGACAGGAGTGCGCGATAGTCCTCGCCGTCATCGCTGACGATCAGCATCTCCCAGTCGCCGAAACCCTGCGCCAACACACTGGCCACCGCACTCGGCAGATATTCGGTCGCCGCAAACGCAGGCGTGATGATGGAAACCTGGGCCATGCCGACATCCCCGGAAGCACCGCCTACAGGATACCCTGCCGTCGACGCGGGATCTTGGCGGGAAGCTTGCCGGCGCGATGCCGTGCGATATCTGCTTGTACCGTTTTCTCGGTGAGGCATCGGGCCGTGCTTCAACAATCCTTGTCAATGCGGTGGCAACCGCGACCCGACATGGATCGCTGACTGCGGTCGCCCCCCCAAGGCTCTTGCCGGCAGTCTGCCCACTCAAGAAAAGCCCTGCTGCAGCCGATAAGCTTGTAATGACGGGAAGACAAGGGAGCATTCGTCGTGCCGGCATGGAGTAACCTGCTCTTTCCAATGCAGCACTGGCTCCTGAGGCAACCCAAGTGGCGCCTCGCCGCGGGCATCTACGCCGTGGTGGTCACCGGCGCGATGGCGCTGGCCACGCTGTTCTATCGATTGATCGAGGGCCACGTCGACACCGGGATCGTCATGACTGCATTCGCGACCTCGACGGTTTTGTCCCTGCCGCTGATGGCTTTTTTCCTGTCCACCGCCTATCACTTGCTGGAACAGGAGAAGATCGCCGCCCAGAGCCGCCGCGAAAGCGAACGGCAGCGCGACGTGCTGCGCACCTTGCTCGATGCCAGTCTGCTCATCCAGCAGAAAGAAGACCTGGTCGATCTCCTGGACGGGACGATTCAGCAACTGCGCCTGCTGTTCCGGGACCACGAGTTCGGCGTGCTGATCTACGGCCGCCGACGGCGCAAGGTCCGACACATGGTCGCGCCGGGGTTTTCGCCCGCGGAGCAGGAGCTTTTCCTGAGCCAGGGCCACGCCATGAGCCAAGGCCACTGCGAAGCCCTCGTCGCTCAACTGTCGGTGCTGCCCGAGGCCGTCCCGGCCACCCATTGGCTCCTGATGCCCCTGTGGAACCGGCGTGATCAAACCATCGGGCACCTCGTCATCAAGGGAGCCGCGCTTTCCGACTACCTTCGGGAAGCCGTGGAACTGTTTCGCGATCAGCTTGCGGCCGGCGTGGAAAACCACCTGCTCCGACTGGAACTGCTGCAGCTCGCAAACACCGACGGGCTGACCGGTATCTACAACCGTGCCTACTTCCAGAAGTCGCTCCTGCAACAACAGGAGGCCAAACAGCAGATCCCAGCGATGGACTTCTCGTTGCTCATCGTCGACATCAATGGGTTGAAGACCGCGAATGACCTGCACGGACATCTGGTCGGGGACGAGATGATCATTCGGGTGGCGCAGCGACTGAAAGCAATTTGCCGGTCGGAGGACATCGTCTGCCGCATCGGTGGCGACGAGTTCGCCATCCTGTGTCCCAATCTTCGCCACGAGCCGGCACTGCGGCTGGCAGAGCGCCTTCGGGAACAGGCAGGCGAACGCCCTTTGACGCTCGGGAATGGCCAAACGCTGCCCATCACCCTGAGCATCGGCATCGCCTCCAGCGACGAAACCGATCCCGAGCAAGTGATGATCGTCGCCGATCAGCGCATGTATGCCGACAAGCAGCGGTTCTACGCGAGCCAGCAGGGCGCTGCCGGCTAACCTCAACAAATCCGCGGTAAGAGTTCACCGCTGCCCCACGCCATCGCGCGTCGCAGGCCGAGCGGATTGTCCAGCCATACCCCCTGTCCCGGCACCACCTGCCCGACGGAGACCGCTGCTCGGCCTAAAGCGGTCGCACGCAAGGCAGCCAGCGCGGCTTGCTCCCGCTCGGGCGCGACGATGGCGACGAATCGCCCCTCACAGGCCAGTTGCAGCGGATCCAGTCCAAGCAGCGCGCAGGCGGACCGCACCGGCGCCTCCACAGGCACCGCGGCCTCCGTGATCTCGAAAGCAAGGCTCGCCGCATCAGCGATTTCATGTAGTACGCCGGCCAGACCGCCTCGTGTGACATCGCGCAGCACGCGCAGTGCTGACGGCTCGACGGCCTCCAGGAGCCGTTGCACAGGCTCGAGCAAGGGCGCGCTGTCGCTGACGAAGTCGGTTTCGAAGCCGAGATTTTCCCGCGCGTTGAGGATCGCGAGGCCATGCCGTCCCAGATCGCCGGATACCAGAATACGGTCCCCCGCACAGACACGGCGCGGGTGCAACGCCCGCCCCGCGGCCACGACCCCTAGGCCCGTCATGGCGAGGTACAGCCCATCGGCCTCGCCCCGTCCGACCACTTTGGTATCACCGGCCACCACGCGCACCCCACAGCGCAGGCTGGCCTCGGCAACGCTGTCCAGAACGTGCTCCAGCACTGCGATCGGGAGCCCTTCCTCGAGGATCAGGGACAACGTCAGCGCCACGGGCTGGGCGCCGGCCATGAGCAGATCATTGACCGTTCCGTGCACCGCCAGCGAACCGATGTCGCCGCCGGGGAAAAACAGCGGCCGGACCACGAAGCCGTCGGTGGCTACGGCCCATCGTCCAGATCGCTCCGGCAGCAGCGCCGCGTCGTGCAGTTCGGCGGCTCGTCCTCCGAGACGCGGCAGGATCACCCGTTCCAGCAGATCCTGACTCAGGCGGCCGCCGCCGCCATGGGCCATGCGGATTTCGGTCGCATCCAGAATCGGCATCGGGCACAACAGCCCCGATGGAGATGACTCCCGGTTCAAGCGTTTCCCTCCGGCGCGCGATAGCGGAAATAGGCGGCGCAAGCCCCTTCACTCGACACCATCGGCGCGCCCAACGGGTGCTCGGGCGTGCAGCGCCCCCCAAAGGCGGGACATTGGGTCGGCTGCATGCGCCCAGTCAGGACGGCGCCGGCCAGACATTCCGGCACGGCCGGCTCTGCAAGGGGTTGCAGGCAAAAGCGCTGTTGGGCATCGAAGGCGTGCCAGGCCGGCCGCAGGACGAGCGCCCCATCCGGAATCGCAGGCAGTCCGCGCCACGGGCGCGTCGCCGGCTCGAACACCGCCTCGACGATCTTCCGCGCAGCAGTCTGTCCCTCCTCGCTGACGGCGCGGGCGTAAGCATTTTCCAGTCGCGCGTCGCCCGCTTCGAGTTGAGCGATCGTGCGCGCCACCCCCTCCAGGATGTCGAGGGGATCGAATCCAGTCGCCACGATCGGCACCCCGAAGCGCGTCACGAGCGAAGCGTATTCCCGCAAGCCCATGACCGTGCAGACATGACCGGCGGCAAGCAGCCCCTCGATGCGGCGCTCGGGCGCCGACAGCAGCACCTCCACCGCCGGCGGCACCCGCACGTGCGCCACCAGGAGCGAGAAGTTGTCGAGTCCCAGTGCCCGCGCCTGCTGCACGGCCAAGGCCGTGGCCGGCGCCGTCGTTTCGAACCCCACAGCGAAGAACACCACCTCATCCTGGGGGCGCTGTTGCGCCATACGCACGGCATCCAAGGGCGAGTAGACCACCTGCACCCTGCCGCCGCGGGCCCGGGCGATGGAAAGATCCTCTGCGCTGCCCGGCACGCGCAACATGTCGCCGAAGGAACACAGCACCACGCCGGGCGTTCGCGCCAACGCGATGGCCCGATCGATGTCCGTGGCCAGCGTGACACAGACCGGGCAGCCCGGACCGTGCAGGAGTTCGATGCCCACGGGGGCGAGCAGGCGATCCAGGCCATGGCGCAGGATGGCATGGGTCTGACCGCCGCAGACTTCCATCAGCGTCCAGGGACGCGTCACCCGCCTCGCGATGCCCGCGACCGCTCGCCGAATCGCATCGGTCTGGATAACGGCGGTGTTCATGTCTCACCGACTCCGAGGCCATCGATGTCCAATGGCTGGGAGCGATCGGGATCGATCCGGCCGATGGCCAGCCCCGCATGGACAAGCAACAGATCGCCCACCTGGGCCTCCGGCACGCAGGCGAGATGGACCGCCTTGATCACCCCGCCGAAATCGACGCGGCCGGTGCGAAACAGCGCGTCCTCGCCATCGTCACTCAGCAAACGGCCTGCAATCGCCAGACACATATGGCTAGCCTCCCCAGATTCCCGCGACCACAGCCGCCTGCCCTGCCGCCAGACCGCCGTCGTTGACCGGCAGACGGCGGGGCCAGAACACACGCCGTCCCTGCGCCCGTAACAGTTGGGCCGTTTGCTCGAGCAACAGCGCATTCTGAAAGCAGCCCCCGGTCAGCACCACCGTCGATTCGGATCGCTGCGCCACGGCCTCGGCGATGAGCCCGGCGAGCGCGGCATGCCAGTGCGCAGCGACGTCTACTGCCGGCCGGCCAGCATCGTGATCCGCCAATGCCTGCTGCAGGGCGCTGCGCCAGTCGAGGCAGAGCCATCCGTCCTCTGCCGTCACGGTGCTCGGATAAGGATGTGTCGTCGTCCCGGCGTGACACCGCGCGAGCGCCTCCAGCCTCATCGCGGCCTCGCCCTCGTAGTGCACCGGCCGGTGATGACCCAGCAGCGCCGCCACGGCGTCGAACAGTCTTCCTGCGCTGGTGGTGGCAACGCAGCCAGTGCCCGTCGCCAGCATCTGCGCCAGCACGCGCAGGCTCCGGGCATCGTAGCCCAGGCGCTGCGCCCATGGACCGTCCAGGGGCGCACCGAGTGCGGCCAGAATGCCCAGGGCCGAGCGGCGCGGGTCGCGCACGGCGAGATCGCCCCCGGGCAAGGTGAAAGGAAACAGCGCCCCGACCCGTCTCACACGACCGTCATCCCAGGCCAGCAGTTCGCCGCCCCAGATCGTCCCGTCAGAGCCCAGGCCCGTCCCGTCCCACACCACGCCCAGCAGCGGTGCCGCGCAGCGGCCTTCCAGTACGGCGGCCGCCAGATGCGCATGATGATGCTGAACCGCGGTCACGCTACCCTCACCCGATCGGGCGCGGCGAATCGCCGCTTGGGTCGGGACGTAATCTGGATGCGCGTCGCAAGCCCAGGAGCACGGCGCGGCGCCGAACAGGGCAGGAAACGCTTCGCATTCCCGCGACCATGCCGCCTGCGCCTGCGGATGATCCAGATCCCCCTGGTGACCGCCGATCACCATACGGTCCCTCACCGTAAAGGCGAGCGTATTCTTCCACTGCCCGCCCGTGCCCAGCACCGCCTCGGCTGCACGCGGCAAGGCCAGGGTCACCGGCACATCCCCACGCCCCAGGCGCAGCCTGAGCGCCTCGTGCTCGAACACGTGCACCACGCTGTCCTCGACCGGGCGAAGGATGGCGCGATCATGCAGCAGAAAGCCGTCGGCCAGCCCCGACAGTTCGCGCAGGGCCTCAGCGTTGTCGAAACACAAGGGTGCTCCTTTGCGATTGGCGCTGGTCGCCACCACCGCAAAGCCCAGAGCGTCCATCAGGAGGTGATGCAAGGGGCTGTAGGGCAGCAGCGCGCCGAGTCGATCGAGCCCGGGGGCGAGCAGGCTACTGAGCGGATCGTCCTTGCGCCGCGCGAGCAGCACGATCGGCGCGGCGGCCGAGGTCAGGACGGCGGCCTCCGTGGCATCGACGCGACAACTGCGGCGCACCTGATCGAGATCGGGAAACAGGACGGCCAGGGGCTTGCCGGGGCGCGCCTTGATCTCGCGCAGACGCGCCACGGCTGCATCATCCCGCGCATCGGTCAACAAATGAAAGCCACCGATCCCCTTGACCGCCACGATTTGCCCCCGGCGCAGCGCAAGCACAGCCTGTTCCAGTGCATCCTCGCCATGCGCCGCGATAGCGCCATCGGCCCGATGCCAGGCAAGCACAGGACCGCAGGCCGGACAGGCCAGGGTCTGAGCATGGAAACGCCGGTCGGCGGGGTCCTCATATTCGGCCCGGCACGCGGCGCATAGCGGGAATGCCGCCATGGCAGTGTGGTCGCGATCGAACGGCGCTCGGTACAGGATCGACCAGCGCGGCCCGCACTGGCTGCAGGTCGTAAAGGGGTAACGGTAACGACGGGCGGCGGGGTCGAACAGCTCGTCCCGGCATGCCGGACAGGTGGCGAGATCCGGCGCGATGGCCATGCCCGCCGAGCCGTCGGGTTCGCTGGGGAGAATCCGGAACGGCGCCGCCTCCTCGAGCGGCCGCGCCTGCCGGATCAAGGCGTCGATCCGGGCCGGCGGTGGGATGCGGCGCAGGCCGCGCACGAAGACCGCCACGGCAGCAGCGCTTCCCTGAATCTCGATGCGCACCTCGCCGGTCGCATTGACGATCCAACCACTGAGTCCGAGCTTGGTTGCCAGACGGTAGACGTAGGGTCGCAGCCCCACGCCCTGCACATGACCCCGACCGATCAGACGCCAGCGACGGACGCGCTCATGCATGGTGCGGCTCAACCGATCTCGATGGAGCGGAGCACCAGATGGGCGGCATCGGGATGGGTGATGTCATCGGAGCATACCACCGTCAAGCGCGCGCCTTCGGCCACGGTTCCCTGTGCTTCATGCACAAAATGCTCGCGCAGATGGGCCTCGGAAAAACCGCTGAGCGCGCCGACCCACAGCTCGATGCCCACCACCCGGCTGGCCGATGCCGCCCGGGCCTGCGCCTCGACCTGCCGCAACAGCGCGCTGATCAATCCCGATTCATGCATATCCGCACACCTTCAGTTCGCAGCGCAATTGCTCGACGAGCGCCGGCACTGCCGCAGCCACCGCCGGCGTCAATCCCTCGCCCGGCATCACGCAGGCGACCTCGATGCCGAGGATGACCAGATGTGCCGGCAAGGCGTCCAGACGCTCGGCCAGCGCGATGCATTCGGCCAGTCCCAGGCCATGGGTCGACGGCGCGCCGCGCCCGAGTGCAGCGGCAGGAAGCGGTGGCTGTACCCGATGACAGGTGCCCGCTGGTGCGCCGGACTGGATCGCATCCACGACCCAGACCCGATCGTAGCCCGTCCACAGACTGAGCAAATCCAGGGTCTGGCGCGGCAGGGCGCGGATCACGACGCCTTTTGGTGCCTCCGCTCGCAGCTGCTCGACCACGATCAGGCCGACTCCGTCATCCCCGCGCTCCGGGGTGCCCAAACCGACCACGAGCGCGTCACTCATGGCTGCCGTCGGATGTCGAGCTTGAGAAAGTGAGTGGCACAGGAGATGCACGGGTCGTAACTGCGGATCGCCTGTTCGCACAATGCCCGCAAGCCGTCGTCATCCAGATCGAGATGCGCCTGCGCCAAGGCCACGAGGTCCGCCTCGATGCGCGCCTGGTTGACCGCCGTCGGCGGCACGATGCGGGCGTGTTCGATGAGGCCGTCATCCCGGATGCGATAGTGATGGTAGAGCGTGCCGCGCGGCGCCTCGGTGGCACCATGCCCTTCCCCGGTGCGCGGCGTCACCGCCACCGCCGCGGGTTCGAACGGCACGTAGCCCTCGATCAGCCGCCGCGCCTCTTCGCAGGCGAAGAGGATCTCCACCGCGCGCGCGATGATCGCCCGGTAGGGATTGCGGCATCCATCATCCAGTCCTGCCGCCTCTGCCGCGGCGCGGGCACGCGGTGTGAGGCGCTCGCGATTGAGGACATAGCGGGCCAACGGCCCCAGCAGCACCGGTGTCCCGTCCGGCCGGACGCTTTGCAAGGCGGTCGAATGGGGCACCTGGCTCTCGCACAAGGCATCGGCAAAGTCCGCCACCGCCCAGGCGGCACCGCAGCTCGATGCGAGACGCCCGCGATAAAGCGGATATTCATCGGGATGCACGAGCGAAAAGAACTCGTAATCGACCTCGAAGTCCGGGAATGCCAGACCCGCCACGAAACGCACCGTTTCCTCAGCCGCCCCGATCGCCCAGTCGAACTCCGGTAACAGCGCACGCAGCGCATCAGACGATGGGGCGCGATAGAACCCGCCCACCCGCACATTGACCGGGTGAATGGCACGCCCGCCCACCACCTCGATGAGGCTGTTGCCCAGCTTCTTGAGCCGCAGACCGCGTCGCACGGCTTCTGGATGGACTTGCGCCATCTGCACCGCATCGGGAAATCCAAGAAAATCGGGCAGATGCAGCAGATGCACGTGCAGCCCGTGGCTTTCGATCCACTCGCCGCAATAGAGCAAACGGCGCAGATCGAGGATCTGTGGCGGCAACATCACCCCGCACGCGTCCTCCATGGCCTGGCAGGCGCTCATCTGGTAGGCCACGGGGCAGATACCACAAATGCGCGCGGTGATGTCAGGGGTCTCGCGAAAATCTCGTCCCCGCAGCAAGGCTTCGAAATAGCGCGGTGGCTCGAAGATCGCCAGCTCGGCCCGCGTCACCCGGCCGCCTTCGATGTCCAGATGCAGGGCGCCCTCGCCCTCCACACGCGCCAGATAATCCACCCGCAGGGTGCGGCTTTCAGGCGTCATGGCGGCGGCTCTCCGTTTCGAAGGCGGGCGCAGCAGCGTTGAAGGTGCGGTACAGGCGTTTGAGCCCGGGAGCGGTTTGCCCCAGTCCCATGAGCCGGGCGCTCAAGGCAGCGGTATTGGCCTGTTCACGCGGACCGAAGCAACCATAGCAGCCGCGCCCGACCGCCGGGCACAAGGCTCCACAACCGGTCTGGGTCACCGGCCCCAGGCAGGCCGTTCCGTGGGCGACGAGCACGCAGGGATGAGCGGCCGCCTTGCAGGATTCGCACACGCTGCCTTGGGGCAGACGCGGGGCGTGACCGCGCAGCAATGCCGTGAGCACGGCCAGCAGGTGTTCCTTGCGGATCGGGCAGCCGCGCAGCTCCAGATCCACCGGCACGTGGGCCGCGATCGGTGTCGCCGTGGCCAGGCTCTGGATGTATTCGGGACGGGCATACACTGCCTGGCGATAGGCCGCTTCATCATGGAAGTTGCGCAGCGCCTGAATCCCGCCCGCCGTCGCGCAGGCGCCGATGGTGACGAGGATGCGCGAATCCTGCCGCACCTGTTGGATGCGCGCGGCGTCATGGGGGGTGGAGATCGAACCCTCCACCAGGGAAATGTCATAGGGGCCGGGCTGGATGTCGCTGGAGGCTTCCGGGAAATTCGCGAATCGGACCCACTCGCCCAACAGCAGAAGCTCGTCCTCACAGTCCAGCAGACTCAGCTGGCATCCGTCGCAGGATGCGAACTTCCAGACTGCCAATCGAGGCAGTGCCGCCATGTCAAAGCTCCCGCACGTCGAAAATGTCGGCCACCTCGTCGTAACGCAGCACCGGGCCATCCCGGCACAGGATGTAGCGTCCCCACTGACAATGTCCGCAGGTGCCCACGCCACATTGCATGTTGCGCTCCATCGATACGAAGATTCGATCGTCGCTGACGCCGCGCTGCTGCAAGGCGAGCACGGCAAAACGCATCATCGGCTCCGGGCCGCAGAGAAAAGCCACTGCATTAGCGGGATCGAAATCGGCCCGCTGCACGCGCTTGGTGACCACCCCGACATGACCGCGCCAAGCGGGCCCGCCGCGGTCGACCGTGACCTCGACTTGCAGATGCGGGCGCCGCGACCAGGCGATGACGTCGTCCCGGAACAGTTCATTCTGCGGATCGCGGCAACCGATCAGCAGGAACACGCGCCTGAACGCCCCGGGATTTCGCATGGCATGACACACCACCGGGCGCAGCGGCGCGAGGCCAATGCCGCCGGCCACCAGGATCAGATCACGCCCGCGGGCGATGTCCATGGGCCAAGACGTGCCGAAGGGACCACGTACGCCGATGGCGTCGCCTTCCTTCAGATCCTGCATCGCCCGCGTCACCCGCCCCACGGCGCGCAGGGTATGCATCAACGTCCTGGGTTCGGCGTCATCTCCACTGATCGAGATCGGCACCTCCCCCACGCCGAAGACATAAAGCATATTGAACTGGCCGGGGCGGTAGCTTGGAACCTCTCCGACCTCGGGCCGGATCGACCAGGTAAAGACGCTGCCGTCCGCAATCTCCTCCCGACGCGATACGATACGCCACGGCGCCGGTACCAAACCCTTCCCAGGCTGGCCGACCTGCGATTGCTCAAGGCTGTCCATACAGATCCGAAAGCTGCATGCGTGCCGCCTGCAAGCGCTGGACGACGACCTCGAGCAGCCGGCGGGTGATCGCATAACCCACCGCGCTGTCGTCCTGCATGGCCTGGCGCAGGCAACCGGCATCGAAGGCCAGGACGCGGGTGGGCGCGCGCGCGACCGCATCGAAGTGCCAGCGGTGCGGCGGCAAGAACCACGACCAACCCACGGCATCGTCCTTGCCTAGGGTTTCCAGAGGGGCATGACCGACGGCCGTGCCGGCGATTTTGATTTCGACCTGCCCTTCGAGAATCAGATAAAACGTCATCGCCGGGGCGTTCTGGCGGAGCAGGAAAGCGCCGGCTTCAAAGCGCTCTTCCCGGGCGCAGGCCGCCAGTCGCTCGCGCACCTGTGGCGCCATATCGGCGCAAAAAGCATGCTGTGCCAATTGATCAGCAAGATCCATGTCATTACTCCAAATGCCCCGGAACGTCCTGCATCGGCGCCGCGCGCAAAGCCGCCACCTCTGCAGTGATGTCGATACCGACCGGGCACCAGCTGATGCAGCGCCCACATCCCACACAGCCAGAGGTACCGAACTGGTCGTGCCAACTGGCCAGCTTGTGGGTGATCCACTGCCGATAGCGTGCACCGATGCTGCCGCGCACGCTCCCTCCCGGCAGGTGGGAGAACTCAGGATTGAAGCACGATTCCCATTCCTGGCGGCGCTCTGCGGCCGAGCCGTCGATCGCCACCTCATCCACCACACGGGTGCAGTAGCAGGTCGGACATACCGCGGTGCAATTGCCGCAGGCCAGGCATCGGGACGCGAGGCTTTCCCAGTGCGGGTCTTCCAGCTTGCGGTACAGCAGCTCGCGCAACCCCGCAGCGGGCATGCGAGCAGCCATTTGCGCGCGCGTCCCGGCCCAGACTCGGGCGGCTGCTTCCTGGTCGGTCGGCTGTGCGGCAGGAACCCCGAGCTGTGACAACAAGGCGGCGCCGCGCGTCGACCCGCTTTCGACATGCCAGATTATGGCGCCACCCGGCTCCAGGATTTCCGTCAATGCGAGGTCGTAGCCCGCTTCGGCGCGCGGCCCGGTCCCCATGTCGGCGCAAAAGCAGGTGCCGCCGGCGCGGGCGCATTGCACCGCGATGATGAACGATGCCGCGCATCGCGCCTCGAAAGCCCGATCCGGATGCGCCGCATCCGCCAATACCCGATCCTGGATGGCCATCGCCGCGAGTTCGCAGGCGCGCACCCCGATCAGCGCCCTCGGCGTCGGTGTCGGGGCAGAGGATTCGAAACGGAGCGCGCCATCGGGGGAGCGGATGACGCGAACCTGGGACTCGCTCGCCGGGTGGAGGAACCGCTTCCAGCTGTGCGGTCCCACCGTATGGTCGAACAAGCGTGGGTCATCGGGCTGAGGATGCAGACGGTAGTGGCCAGGCGCCTGCTCGTCGCGCCAGCCCTGCGGCAAGGCCTCGATCCCCGACAGATGGTCATAGACGATCGCCCCGTCCCGCACCGTGGGGCCGAGCACGTCGTAGCCGTCGCGCTTCAGTGCATCGATCAGGCCGGCAAGCCCATCGATATCGAGCATGGCTTCCATCCCGTATCTTTTCCTTGTAACCGCCGCGCCCAAACATTCTGTTGGTTTGAGGCCACCGGTCGCTTGATACGGATCAAATAGTCTTAGGGAAGGTTTGAACAACCTGCTCTGCCGTCTGGATTTCGGCGTTATGGTGCCGGCCCGGCGTCGCTTTTGAACCGCATTTGCCTGCGCAGGGCGGTTTTTGGCGGGTTTGCCCGCCTTACAGACGCAGTGCTCCCGTCGCGGGCAACAAACGCCGGCGCGCCATCCACGAATTCGACAACGCGAACAGCCTCAGCACCTGCGCCGCGTTCTTCGCGATGCCATGGTAGCGCACCCTCACGTAGCCCAGCGGCTGCTGGATGACCCGGAACGGGCGCTCGACCTTGGCGCGCACGCGGGCCGTGTACCGCTCCCAGCGCTCGGCGTACGTGCGCTCACGCCGGTGCTTCATCGCCCGCAGCGTCGAAGGCTTCTCGGCGATCAGGAATCCGGCCGGCACCGCTGGCAGTTCCGGGCGCTTGCCGGCGCCGGTATACCCGCTGTCGCCGGACACCGCGGGCTCTGCACCGTGCAGGAGCTTGTGCACCTGCATCAC
>DATLZY010000036.1:0-14051 GCA_035573755.1 Candidatus Acidiferrales bacterium | reverse complement strand
GGACGGACCAGCTTCGGGTCGTGCGGCTCGATCAGACCCAGCAGTGCCTGCCACGGCACCACCTGCTCCATCTGCGCCAGGAACACCTCGCGCCGCGTGCGCTTGCGGCTCCCCAGATCCTCGGCATCACCGAACGACAGCTGCATCGCACTCACCCCGAAAACGGTGGCGCATTGTCGCGCAACGGAGCGGAGTTGTTCAGACCTTCCTTAGGGCGGTAACAGTGTCGAAGCAAGCATGCCAGCAAGGCTGCCGAATGAATCCCCGATGACGAACTTGCGTCCTATCGCCCGCCTTTGGCGTAGCGCACCAAGCGCCGACGCTTGGCGATCTGACGCGGAGTCAAGGTGTTGCGAACACCTTCGAAAGGATTTTCTCCGGACTTGAACTCAAGACGCAGCGGTGTGCCGTAAAGGCCAAGCGACTTCCTGAAGAAATTGATCAGATAGCGCCGGTAACTATCGGGTACATCTTCGGTCTGGTTGCCATGGATCACGATGACCGGCGGCTGTCGCCCGCCTTGATGCGCATAACGCAGTTTGATGCGCCGGCCGCGCACCAATGGCGGTTGATGGCTGGCGATTGCTTCCTGCAGCAGTCGGGTGAGCTGGGGCGTCGACAGATCGGCCGCACCTGCCGCATGAGCCGTCTGAATCGACGCAAACACATTCCCCACACCCGAGCCGTGCAGCGCCGAGATGAAGTGGGTCTTGGCGAAGTCCACGAACGGCAGCCGTCGCGCCAACTCCTCGCGGATGCGTTCGCGCGCACCCTGCGCCAGGCCGTCCCACTTGTTCACCGCCAGGACCAACGAGCGGCCCCGTTCGATCACCATCCCCAAGAGGCTGGCGTCCTGGTCGGTGATCCCCTCCCGTCCATCGAACAGAAACAGCACCACATCGGCCGCATCGATCGCCTGCAGGGTCTTGACGATGCTGAATTTTTCGATCGTCGTGTCGACGCGGGCCCGGCGCCGCACCCCAGCCGTATCGACGAGGATGTAATCCTGCTCATCCCGGGTGAACGGCACGGCGATGGCGTCGCGTGTGGTCCCCGGGATTTCGGAAGCCACCAGACGCTCCTCGCCAAGCACCCGGTTGATGAAGGTAGATTTGCCGACATTGGGCCGGCCCACCACGGCCACGCGGATGGCCGTATCGGCGGCATCACGCTCAGCCTCGACTGCGACAGGCGGCAGTGCGCCGCAAACGGCCGCCATGAGCGCTGCGACACCTTGGCCGTGCGCTGCCGAGACGGCGTGGACCGGCCCCAGACCCAGCGCCGCAAAATCGCTGTCGATCGCGCCTTGATCCAGCCCCTCGCTCTTGTTGGCGATGAGAAAAACCGGCTTGCCGCTGCGGCGGACCCATTGCGCCAGCGCCTCATCCTGTGCGTTGAGCCCCTCGCGTGCGTCGACCAGCAGGAGCACGACATCGCCGTCCTCCAGCGCCTGACGCGCCTGCCGGGCGCTCAGCGCGTCCAGCCCTTCGGTTTCTCCCGACAACCCGCCGGTGTCGACCACCACATAGGGTATCGGGCCAACCCGGCCATAGCCATACTGCCGATCGCGCGTGAGGCCCGGAAAGTCAGCCACCAAGGCGTCGCGGCTGCGGGTAAGCCGGTTGAACAAGGTCGACTTGCCGACGTTGGGGCGTCCGAGGAGAACGACAACTGGCGCCGCAACCAGCCTTGTCTCAGTCACGACCGAATTGCACAGCGGCGAGACGACCGCCGCGCCCCTGGACAACCACCATTTCATCGCCGACCCGCAGCGGCCGTGCACTGATCCCCTTGCGGTCGATGCGGGTGTAGCCCCTGATCTGCCCAGTTCCGCGATCGATCCAGAACACATAGCCGTCACCATCGGCCACGATGACATGTCGACCCGATAGCGCCGGCGCACTCAAATTTCGGCGGAGCAAGCCTTCCTGTGTCCACCGAACAGCGCCAGTCTGGAGATCCAGCGCATTAACCCGCGATTGGTCGTCGACCTCGTAGATCTCATCCCCGCCCGCCACGATGCTCTGGAACGATGAGGTATCCCGATCCCAGACGCGACGCCCCGAGCGCAGGTCGAAACCCGCTACCTTGCCCTGGAAAGTGGCGACGAACAGACCACCCGCGAGAACGGCGGGATCGCCATCGATATCGACCAGGCGCTCTACCTCCGACCGACCGGTCGGCAGTGCCACGGTTTCCTCCCAGGCCAGGCGGCCGTCCGAAAGTCTGAGGGCAATGACCTTGCCATTATCCAGTCCGATCATGGCAAAGCCATTTTCCAGCACAGGCGCACCGGTGCCGCGCAGGGTGAGCGAAGGCACCGTCGTCTCGTAGGTCCAGCGCGTGCTGCCGTCGTTCAGATCGAGGCCGCTGATGCGGCCGTCCAGCGTGCGCACCACCACGATCCCCTGCTCGGCACGGGGCGTGGCAAGCACTTCACTGCTCATCTGCCGACGCCAGCGGATCCGGCCATCGGTTGCCGTAAGCGCCAGCACTTCCCCATCCAGGGTGCCGACCAGCAAGGTATCAACGGCCCAGAAGGGTCCAGCCGTGATGCGGGATTTGGTTTTTACCCGCCAAGCCACATTGCCACTGTTCAGTTCGACCGCGACGACCTGACCATCGGCGCTGGCTGCGTAGATGCGACTCCCGCCGAGAGCTGGGGCGAGGTACGGGAAGCGCTCCTCGCTCTTGCCGCCCACATCGACAGTCCAGCGAGTGCTGACGGAGACAGCGGATGTCAGTGTCGGCAGGGGTGCCGGAGGTTCCACGGCCGTCTTGCTCCAACCCCTGAGGCCGCCGCAGCCCGCAAGAGCGAGACTCAGCGCAGCGATCACCAACACACGCCTGTTCACGGTGCCCCCCCCATGTCCTTCAGTTTCAAGTCGATGATTCGATCGTCCAATTGGGCGGCATGGGCGGCATCGCGCGCCTTCTGATAGGCGGCACGTGCCTCATCCGCCCGACCCGATGCCCGCAGCGCGTCGCCGCGGAGTTCTTCGACGAGCGGACGCCACACAGTTTGATCCTTGATCGACGCAAGCATTTCAAGGGCCGACTCAGGCGCCGATTGAGCCAGATGTACGCGCGCCAGTCGCAGCCGCGCCAGAGACCCCAGTGGATCGTTACCGGCCATGTCGATCGCGCGCTCCAGAGCCTGTTGAGCGCTCTTGAAGTCGTCCTTGTCCATGGCACGTCGAGCCAAGGCCAGCTCCGCAAGAACGGCATAGGGCACGCCGGCAAATCGTTCCCGCAGTGTCTGCTCGAGCGCAAGAATCGACTGCGCATCATTGCGCTCGAACGCGACACTGAATTGTTCGTAGTATTCCGCTGCCTTGACGGCTTTAGTCGCCTGGCTGTTCTGGTAGAACCGCCATCCCAGCACCAGGACAAGACCGAACAGCAAGCCTGCCAATAGGTAGTTGCCATAGTCCTGCCACCAGCTTTTCAGGCGTTCCAGATCATCTTCTTCGTAGCCCTGAGCCAAAATCACTGCTCCTTCGAAATGTTGCCTGTCAGGATGCCCTCAGGCTGATCGCCCCAGACCCTGCGCCAAGAGCCACGACGACAGGTCACTCGCCGGCATGCTCTTTTGTGGCTGATCCTCGCGCAACGGCTTGACCTGCACGGACCGCGTCGCCCATTCCTGTTCACCCAGAATGATGGCGAAACGCGCGCCGCTGCGGTCGGCGCGCTTGAGTTGTGCCTTGAAACTGCCGCCGCCGCAATGCTGCACTACCCGCAAGCCCTCGATGCGACGCAGATCCTCCGCCAACTGAAGGGCAACCACATCGAGACCTTCTCCGGCCCAGACCAGATAGCAATCGGGCGCGGACGACGGCGGGACATAATCGGCCTGATCCAACAGCGCGATCACCCGCTCCATCCCAAGAGCAAAACCGACGGCAGGAGTCTCCCGCCCGCCAAGTCGGGATACGAGGCCGTCGTAGCGCCCGCCGGAACACACCGCATCTTGGGCGCCCAGCCGATCCGTGATCCACTCAAAAACCGTATGGGTGTAATAATCGAGCCCACGTACAAGTCGCGGGTTATGCGTGTAACTCACTCCCGCACCGTCGAGCAAACGGCACAGGCCCTCGAAGTGCGCCCGTGACACATCGTCCAAACTGTCGAGCAGACTGGGGGCGCCGGCAATCACTCCAGCCAGATCAGGGTTCTTGCTGTCCAAGATGCGCAGCGGATTGGTCATCAGACGGCGACGGCTGTCCTCATCCAGATCCGCCGCATGGCGAGTGAAATAGTCCACGAGACGTTTGCGATAAACGGCCCGACTCGTGGGCGTCCCCAAGCTATTGATGTGCAATTTGACACTGCCGGTGATCCCCATGGCTTCCCAGAGACGTGCACAAAGCACGATCTGCTCGGCATCTATATCCGGTCCCGGCATACCGAAAGCCTCGACACCAATCTGGTGGAACTGGCGATAGCGTCCCTTCTGCGGTCGCTCGTGACGAAACATGGGGCCCGCATACCAGAGCCGATGGACGGCCCCTTCCTGTGCCAGCAAGCCGTTTTCGACCATGGCCCTAACGCAGCCGGCAGTCCCCTCGGGGCGCAAGCTCAAACTGTCGCCACCACGATCCACGAAGGTATACATTTCCTTCTCGACGATGTCCGTCACCTCGCCGATGGAGCGCTGAAACAGTGCGGTGTGCTCCACCATGGGCAGGCGGATTTCCTGATAGCCGCGCGTCAGCAGGAGACGGGCCATGGTCGTTTCCAGGTCCCGCCATCGTGGGGTTTCGCCCGGCAGAATGTCGTTCATGCCGCGCACGGCGGTCAAGGCAGTCAATGTCGGCTCCTGAAACAGTCAAGAATGCAATGCAACGGGCAGTGCGTTTTATTCCTGCGTGCGATCAAGCTTGATGCGGGCAACAGTCGAGTTACCCACAAAAGAGGAAAGGTCGACGGGTTTGCCGTCGATTTCCACGGAAACCCCGGGGGCATAGCCGAGATATAGGGAGAACGGCGGCGTTCCGGTCGCCTCCTGTTCAGTGCCGGCCTTGGCCAATCGATAGATCAACTGCCGTCCGCGCGCATCTCGTACTTCGGTCCAACAGTCTTGCGCGTAACGGATCGTCAGGCGTGCCATGGCAACATCGGGAGGTGGCGCTTGCGTACCGCTCGGCTGCGTTGCTGCAGATACCGCGGGCAGTGGCTCCGTCACCGTCTCTTGCCGTACAGAGGACGGCTGATCAGCGGAATCATTGCCCTGCAGATCCCCGCGCTCTATCAAAAGATCCGTTCCGGTACCCGTACCATGGTCCACTGCCACACCTGATGGTTCGGCCACGACCGTCCGATCGGCAGTAGCGGACGGCACTTCACCTAAAGCAAGCTCATCCAAGCCAGCAGAGCTTAGTCCGGCTTCCACCAGATCCGAGGCGTTTCCAGAAACGGGAACGGGAGCCGTGGGATCGGTCGCCTGACTCCACCACCAAGCGAGTGCAGAGAGCGCCAACACCAGCAGGATCAGGGAAGCCAGTTGGCGTCCCCGCTTGACATCATTCAGATCGCCGATCGGCCGGCGCATCGGCGGCGGGGGCTGCAGGACGGTATCGGTTGCCGCTCGCGCCTCGAAATCCTTCAACAACCCGGATGGATCGATCCCCACGAATGCGGCGTAGCTCCGCAGATAGCCCTTAGCGAAGAGCATCGGCGGTAACGCACCCAAGTCTTCCGATTCGATCGCTTCAATCATTCGCGGCGAAAGCCGCAGAGCATCGGCAAGTTCGAAAACGCTCAGACCTCGTGCCTCTCGAGCCTTGCGCAATCGGGCGCCGAAACCCTCTTTGCTTGCGCCTGGCAACGCGGCGTCATCAGGGGACGGCGGGGTCATGACCGAACTCCTTCTGGATGCGGGCAGCCAGCTGCTCAGCCGCTGCCGTATTGCCCAGCGCGCTCTCGATCCGATAAGACAGCATCATCGACTCACGGTCAGCCGGAGCCAACTGGTGAAAGCGATCCAGATAAGCCTTTGCCGCTTCCGGCTGTTGTTGTTCCAAGGCCAGCCCGGCCTGTTCGAACCAGGCTTGCGCAAAGCGCGGATCTACCCGATTGGCCTGATCGAGATAGCGCTTGGCCTTGCTGCGATCGGATAGTTTGCGCACACAAACCGCTGCGTTCGTATAGGCGTATGCAGGCGTCGGGTAGGCCGGGTCGGCAACTGCCGCCTGGAACTCCGATTCGGCGGCTTGGATACGTCCTTGTGAACAGAGAAAAGCACCGTAATTGTTATGGGCGGCACCCGGATTCTTGGCCAGGGCGATGGCCTTGCGATAGTTCAGATCGGCCTTTTCGTACTGCGCCAGACGCGCATAGGTTTCGGCCATGCCGAGATAGGCATCAGACGATTCAGGATCCAATACCAGAGCGCGCTGAAACTTCTCCAGCGCGATGGCGTACTGACCGTTCTCGAGATAGCCATATCCCAGTTGCAAGCTGTAGCGGAGCGCGTCGGCATCGTTGCCCTTGATCGGCCCCTTGTTCGCGCAACCTGCCGCCAGCAGGCTGGCCAGCATGATGGCGATCCAGACGTTCCAAGACTTCATCGAAGCCCCACGGCCTGCGGCTCGAGCCGGCGCAGGCGATTCATCACCTGTCCTGCCAACTGGCCGCACGCGGCATCGATATCATCTCCGCGCGTGCGCCGGACGGTAACGATGTAGCCACGATTGAGCAGGTATTCCTGGAACCGGGCCACGGCGCTCGCGGTGGAGCGTCTATATGCCGCGCCCGGAAACGGATTGAAGGGAATGAGGTTGATCTTGGCCGGCACGTCGGCGAGCAGATCGGCGAGCCGGGCGGCCTGCGCCAGGCTATCGTTGACGCCGTCGAGCATGACGTATTCGAAGGTAATATGGCTGCGCGCGCTCTTGCCGGCCATGTAGCGCCGGCAGGCCGCCATCAGCTCGCTGATCGGATACTTGCGATTGATGGGCACGAGTTCATCACGCAGGGCGTCATCCGGGGCATGCAGCGAAACCGCCAGTGCCACGTCGCACTGCGCCTTGAGCCGGTCGATCGCCGGGACGATCCCCGAGGTGCTGACCGTGACGCGGCGCTTCGACAGGCCGTAACCCATGTCGTCGAGCATGATGTTGAGCGCGGGCACGACCGCCGGCAGGTTGAGCAGGGGTTCGCCCATACCCATGAGCACGACGTTGCTGATGATGCGCTCACCGTCCGGATTGTGGCCCAGCGCGCGGTTGGCAACCCAGAGCTGGGCAATGATTTCGGCCGTGGTGAGATTGCGGTTGAAGCCCTGATGCCCGGTGGCGCAGAAGGTGCATGCCATGGCGCAGCCGACCTGCGAAGACACGCACAGGGTACCGCGGTTCTGCTCCGGGATGAACACCGTCTCGATGGCATTACCGCCATCCACGCGCAGGAGCCACTTGCGTGTCCCGTCGGCCGAGCGCTGATCCACCAGCACCTCGGGCGGGTGAACCTCCGCAACCTCGGCCAGACGGCTGCGCAGGGGCTTGGCCAGATTGGTCATCTGCCCGAAATCGGCCACGCCGCGCTGGTGGATCCACTGCATGAGCTGCTGGGCGCGAAAAGGCTTCTCGCCCAGCCCTTCGAAAAAGGACGTCAGGCCATCGCGGTCCAGACCGAACAAGGCCGTGCCACCCGACATCGCGCTCTCCTGCACCACATTGCCGCCAGCGCTCAGGCGCGCGGACACAACTCCAGATCGCGGAAAAAATAACGGATTTCCGCAGCGGCCGTCTCGGCAGAGTCCGATCCATGTACGGCATTGGCATCAATGCTGTCGGCGAAATCGGCGCGGATGGTGCCGGGATCGGCCTTCTTCGGGTCTGTGGCTCCCATGAGCGCGCGATGCCTGGCGATCGCATCTTCGCCTTCCAGCACCTGCACCATGACTGGTCCGGAGATCATGAACGCCACCAGATCCTTGAAGAAGGGCCGCTCACGATGCACGGCATAGAAGCCTTCGGCCTCCTTCTGGCTGAGCTGCATCATACGCGCCGCGACGATGCGCAGCCCGGCCTGCTCGAAACGGCTATAGATCTGCCCGATCACGTTTTTGGCGACGGCATCGGGCTTGATGATGGACAGCGTACGTTCAAGGGGCATGCAGAGCGCTCCAGATGTGCGGCGAAAAAAACAATCGCACTGCGGCCGCAACAAGACATGGCCGCGGCGCGTCCTGTGGTGCGCTAGTTTAGCCTTCCAGCCCTCACCGGCCAAGGGCTCAGAAGGTGACGCTCTCGCCGCAGCCGCAGCTTTCCTTCACATTCGGATTGTGAAACTTGAATGCGGCGCCCAGCCCTTCACGGGCATAGTCGAGCAACATGCCTTCCAGCAGCGGCAGGACATCGCGCTTGACCACCACCTGAACACCGAACTGCTCGAACACCGCATCGTCGCTCTCGATGCTGTCTGCATAGTCCACGACATAGGACCAGCCGGAACAACCGGTCCGCTTGAGCCCGATACGCAGCCCGATACCCGTGCCGCGGTGTTGCAATTGCTGGCGCACCTGCCGGGCGGCCGCTTCGGTCAACACAATGCTCAACTCGATTTCCTCATGCGTGATCGTCCTGTTGCTCCTTGGGATCGGCCGAATACCCGCGAGTTCCCGCGCTTACCGGATTGCCGAGGCGATCAGCAACAGCCCGCCAAGCCCCATCCCGAACCCCAAGACCGCCATCCAACGGGCTTGCGCCACCATCTGCCGTTCGGTCAGGACCGACAGCAGATAACTCGAGCCATCCTCCGGTTTGACGATGGCATCGACGGCAGGCTGATCGGCCCGTTGCGCGCGCAGGGCATCGAGCTCCGCTCGAGCCGCCGTGCGGGCGAGTTCCCACTCATCCTGATCGATCTGCCCGTCGCCATTGCGATCGAAGCGCTCGCGCAAAGCGACTGGATCCCGCTTCCATTGTGCCAGCATTGCGGCAAGCGCGGCGCGCGGGTTGTCACCGTCGCTTGCCCGGCGGGTGCGAAATTCCCCCAATACATACACCGAGTGACCCGTCGGCAGCAGCTTTTCCGTGTACCGATAAGGGGCGTCCCCCAGCCAGGCCCAGCGCTTGCCTGCAGGTCCTCCGCGCGGCCAGGGTGTCTGCCCATACCAGATCCGCACCTGCGCCGTCACCTCGGCCCCTTCGGGATGCACGATACAGGCGCCCGTGCCGTCATCGAGCAGGAAAGCCGCATCGCTGCGCCGCTGCGCGACGGATGACCAGCGCCGCCGGCCCAAGGTATTTTCGTCGCGCCGCGCGACAGTGCAATCCCACCACACTGCAGGGGCCCCGCTCATCGGGGACGCCAGGTGCTCGCCTGGTAGCGGCCGCACCTGCCCCACCAGTTCCACGACGCCCTGCGCCGCGGAGCGGATGCGCGCCGTGGGCGTATCACGCAGGCGGCGGATGCGTCGCAGGCTGGAAAACCAGAGCACAAATCCACCGAGGATCAGCAGCGCCGCAACGCCCCAAAACCGCGGATCGCTCGCCACGACAGTTTAAGCGTCGAACAGCGGCCGCAGGGCCACGTCCTCGAGCTGCTCGGACTCGAATTCGAGCAAGTCAGCGGACTCGAACTTGAAAAAGCGCGCCAGAATCACGTCCGGAAAGGTCTCGATGCGGACGTTGTTGCGGTTCACACACTCGTTGTAGAACTCCCGCCGGTCGGCGATGGTGTTCTCGAGATTGCTGATGCGCTCCCGCAGGTGGGCAAAGGACGCATCGGCGCGCAACTCCGGATACTGCTCGGCCACGGCGAACAATTGCCCCAAGCCGGCACGCAGCCGGGACTCGGCGCCGCCCAGTGCGGCCACGTCGCGCTGCTCGCGGGCCTGTCCCACCGCCGCGCGCGCCGCGATCACCCGCTTCAGCGTCTCCTGCTCATGGCGCATATAGCGCCGGCAGGTTTCGACCAGCTTGGGCACCTCTTCGTGGCGTTGGCGTAGGATGATGTCGATGTTCGACCACGCCTTGCTCACGTTGTGCTTGACCTGGACCAGGTTGTTATAGATGACCACGGCATAGATAATCGCCGCCAAAGCGATTCCCGCGAGCACCAGCCAGAGCGTTAGCGAATTCATATGCTTCTCCATCCTCGGCATGCGGTGGCACACCCATGCATGAATTGACCCTCACCCGTCCCGACGACTGGCATCTGCACCTGCGTGACGGTGCCATGCTCTCGGCCGTGCTGCCGCATACCACGTCCGTCTTCGGCCGCGCCATCATCATGCCCAACCTAAAGCCGCCGGTGACCACGGTCGCACAGGCGAGCGCCTACCGCGACCGGATTGTGGCCGCCCTGCCACCCGGCAGCCGCTTCACGCCGCTGATGACGCTGTATCTGACCGAGTGCACGACGCCGGAAGAACTCCGGCTGGCCGCCCGCTCGGGTTTCATTCACGGCGTCAAGCTCTACCCCGCCGGCGCCACCACGCACAGCGACGCCGGCGTCACGCATATCGACCCTATCATGCCGGCACTTGATACCTTGGCCGAAACTGGCCTGCCGCTCTTGGTCCATGGCGAGGTGACCGATCCTGCCGTCGATGTCTTCGAGCGGGAGGCGCGCTTCATCGACACCGTGCTGGTCCCGCTGCTCGCCCGACTGCCGACGCTGAAGCTGGTGTTCGAACACATCACGACGGCCGAGGCCGTGGCCTTCGTGCGCGATCGCACGCGCGGCGTGGCTGCGACCATCACCCCGCAGCATCTGCTCTACAACCGCAACGCGCTGTTCAAAGGGGGGTTGCGGCCGCACTACTACTGCCTGCCGGTGCTCAAGGCCGAGCGCCACCGCGCCGCGGTTCTGGAAGCCGCCACTTCGGGCGACGCACGCTTTTTTCTTGGCACCGACAGTGCACCGCATGCCCGCACCGCCAAGGAAAACGCCTGCGGCTGCGCGGGGATCTATTCGGCGCCACTGGCCCTGCCGCTGTATGCCGAAGCCTTCGAGCAGGCCGGACGACTGGATCGGCTGGAAGCCTTTGCCGCCTTCCACGGCCCGGACTTCTATGGCCTGCCACGCAACGAGGAGCGCATCACGCTGGTTCGCGAGGACTGGTCCGTCCCCCTTGGCTACCCGGTCGGGAGCGATGAGCTGATCCCCTTCCGGGCAGGAGAGACTCTGCACTGGCGCGTTGCCGCCCATGTCTCCACAGGTGCATCGTCATGAGCGCGATCGAACCTCTGCTGGCCCGGCGCTTCCGCGGCTTTCTGCCCGTGGTGGTGGACGTCGAAACCGGCGGCTTCAATGCGGCGACCGACGCGCTGCTGGAGATCGCCGCCGTGCCCGTCCGGCTCGACGAGGCTGGCCTGCTCCAGCCCGCGGCCGCGCAATCCTTTCATGTTCAGCCCTTTGCCGGCGCCAACATCGAGGCGGCGGCGCTGGCCGTGAATGGGATCGATCCGCATCATCCACTGCGTCCCGCGCTGCCGGAAGCCGAAGCGCTGCGCCGCATCTTCGCCGAGGTGCGCCGTCACATGAAGGACGCAGGCTGTCATCGGGCGATCCTGGTCGGTCACAACGCGCATTTCGACTTGGGATTCCTGAATGCCGCCGTTGCCCGCAGTGGCGTCAAGCGCAACCCGTTTCATCCCTTCAGCTGCTTCGACACGGCCACGCTGGCAGGGGTTGCCTATGGCCAGACGGTCCTGCGTCGGGCGGCGCGGATGGCGGGCTTGCCCTTCGATCAGGTCTCTGCGCACTCGGCACGATATGACGCGACGCGCACCGCCGAACTTTTCTGTCAGGTGGTGAACGCCTTCCGTGGCGTCTATGAACAAAACATCCTGAATGCCAGCGAAGCGGCCGACGGCGAGGCGGAGGCTCAGGCGGACTGAGTCGCCTGAGCGCTGACGGCGTTGATCATCTGCTGCAACTCACCGCTCTGGTACAGACCAACAGTGATGTCGCAGCCACCGACCAACTCGCCGTTGATGTAGAGCTGCGGAAAGGTCGGCCAGTTGGCATATACCTTCAGGCCCTCACGCAGTTCGGGTTCTTCCAGAATGTTCACCGAGGCAAACGGGGCCTTACACTCCTTGAGGATACCGCTGACCTTGGCGGAAAAGCCGCACTGGGGGAAATCCGGCGTGCCTTTCATGAACAGCAATACCGGGTGGGATTTGAGCAGGGTCTCGATCTGGTCGACCAGCACATCGTTCATGACATGAACTCCTTGAAACGAGATGGCGCTAGGAGAATGGGACATCACGGTACGGTCCCGACAGGCTATCACATCCGCACCGCGACAATGGCCTGTAAACGACGCCACCGGCGTCATGGTAGCGACGAAAAGCGACGTAGCCGCAAGGGGTTGCTCACCACCAGCACACTGGACAGACTCATGGCGCCGGCTGCCAGCATGGGGGTCATCATCAATAATGGATAGAGTGCACCCGCCGCGACGGGTATCAAGCGCAGGTTATAGCCGTAGGCCCAGAGAAAACTGACGCGGATGGTGCGGCGAGTTCAGCGTGCCAGACCGATCGCGTCGACCACAGCCCACGGGTCACCGCGCATCAATACCACATCGCCGGATTCGATGGCGATGTCGGTCCCGCCGCCCATGACAATGCCGACACCCGCTCGCGCCAGGACCGGGGCATCGTTGATCCCATCGCCCACAAAGGCCACACGGGCACCATCGCGCTATGCAGCACCCACCAATATCGGCCTTATCCATCGACAGCATCTCTGCATGAACCTCAGTGATCCCCAGAGTACTGCCGCAATCACTTCGGCCACCGCGCATTGATCATCTGTGATCATATCGACCGCCACCTCCATAGGCCGCAAGCGAGCGATCGCCTCCGCCGCATTCGGAACGCGGGCGGTCGGCGCGCTGCGACTAACAGGCCGTTGAAACACCACTCGACCCTGTCCGCGCTGTAGACGACCGCCGCCCCCTGCTTTCAGTAGCGGTTCGATCAAGAGTCCTGGGTTGATGGTAGTGGATGCGAGCTGCTCGGCATAGGCGGTTGGTGTCAGCCCGCCCAGTGCCTTCTTGGGTCGCCCTTCGTTGTATTCCCTGCGCCAGGTTTCGATCACTGTCCTGACATAAGGAAAGTCTCAACACCCCCCCGTTCTCGACGAGCATCGATCATCGGTTCGAGATCGATTCAAGGGGGAGCAGCTGTCGTTCGGTGATGCCGAGGATCTGGGGAGCCGCAAGCGCACGCGGCGCGAGGTGTTCCTGGCGCAGATGGAGCAGGTGGTGCCGTGGCAGGCACTGCTGGGTCTGATCGAGCCGCATGATCAGAAGCTGGTCCGTCCTGGTCGCCAACCCTATCCGTTGGCGATGCTGCTGCGCATCCACTTCCTGCAGCAGGGGTATGCGCTGTCGGATCCGGCGGACGAGACGACGATTCTGAACTTTCGCCGGCTGCTGGAACGGCACGGCCTGGCAGAGAAGCTCTTCAAGCAGGTGAACGCGCACCTGCAGCGCAAGGATTTGAGCCTGCGGCCGGAGACGATCCTCGACGCCCCGGGTGCGACCAAGAACGCCAGCGGCACGCGGGACCCACAGATGCACCAGACCCGCAAGGGCCAACAGGGGGCTTTCGGGATGAAGGCGCACCTTGGCGTGGATGCGGGCCTGGTGCAGCACGTCGAATGCACGGCAGCGAACGTGGCGGATGTGATGCAGGTGCACCAACTGCTGCCCGGCGAGGAGGTGGTGGTGTACGGCGACAGCAGCCATACCGGGAGCGCCAAGCGCGAGCAGCAGGCTCACCGGCTGGAGCGATGGAAGGCCCGCGTGCGCACCAAGGTCGAGCGCCCGTTCCGGGTGGTGCAGTGGCAGTTCGGCCACATCAAGGTGCGCTACCGCGGCCTGGCCAAGAACGCCAACCGCAGCTTCGTGGCACTGGGTTGGCGAACCTGTACCCGGCGCATACCCGACTGACGGCATAAGTGCGTCCGCTCGGCGCTGCGCGCCCCCCAAAGTCGCCCGAGACGCCCAAACAGCCGTGGATACGGCCGTGAACCAATCAAGCGACGGGTTCGAACCGGATCAGCCGAATCCGCACACATCG
>DATLZY010000035.1:0-11655 GCA_035573755.1 Candidatus Acidiferrales bacterium | reverse complement strand
CTGTTTGCCGCGCAAGAGCGCCAGCCCACAGGCGAGCATGTGTTTGATCAGCTCTGCCAGGCGCTGGGCATCGAGCATCGCCTGACCAAGCCCAGAACACCCAAGACGAATGGGATGGTCGAGCGCTTCAATGGCCGCATCAGTGATGTGCTCAAGACGCACCACTTTCACAGCGGGGAGGACTTGGAGCAAACCGTGCTGCGGTATGTGCAGCGGTACAACCACCACTGGCCGCAGTCAGCCCTGCAGAGCAAGACGCCGATGCAGGCTATGCGTGGATGGTACGATTCCCATCCTGATCTGTTCCTGCGAAAACCTGATGATCGTACGGGACTGGACAGTTACGAAAGCTCTGCGCGTTGGTAACGGAAAGCTGCTCTGGGCCGCGTGCCGATAAGTAATGCGGGCTTGTAGAGACGCTCTATAACTTGGTCGAGGACGAGAAACGCACGACCACGACGCAAAAAACCCCCGGATGTGCCGGGGGTCGATGGCAGCAAGCGACTGGGCACAAGACCTGGCGCCGCGTCTCAGGCGTTTTCGCGATGCAGCATGTGCATGACGCAGACCGAGCCCGCGCCCATCATGTGCACCAGCGCCGTGTGCGCGTCCTCCACCTGTCGCTGGCCGGCTTCGCCACGCAGTTGCATCGTGGCATCCCACACCTGGGCCAGACCCGTGGGGCCGCCCGGATGGCCGCGGGCAATGAGGCCGCCGTCGGTGGAGAACGGAATCCGCCCGCCGATCTCGGTGGCGCCTTCCAGCACCAGCTTGTCGCCTTCGCCGTCGCCACAGAAGCCCATCAGCTCGTAATACATGAGTTCTTCGATCGGGAAGGCGTCATGCACATGCACCAGGCTGACGTCGTTCGGTCCGAGACCTGCTTCCTCGTAGGTCGCCTGCGAGGTGGTACGGGTCAGCTCGCTGGGGCCGACCACGGCACCCATGAAGATGTGCCCGTCGACGTACTGCTCGGATTGCAACTGGGAGGCCAGCACACGCACCAACGGCCGGCCGTTGGCGAGCTTCTTCGCCCATTTCTTGTTGGTAACGATGGCACAGGCCGCACCACCGCCGGTGGCGCAGGCCATCATGGTGGTGTGTGGGTAGGCGACGGGCTTGGACGCCAGCACTTCCTCAGCTGTCACCACATGGTCGGACTGGCGTTGTGCCATGGGGTTGTAGCGGGCGTGGTTCCAGTTCTTGGCGGCGATGCGCGCATAGATATCCGGCGTGGTGCCGTATTCGTGTGTGCGACGCACGGCCCACATGGCGAAGAAGGCCGCAGGCAGCACCATGCTCTCGATGCGCGGCCCTTGCGCTGCGAACATCTGCATCATCATCTGGCCCATGCGCACGATGTCGTCGAAACCCAGCGCCATGGCAATTTCCGCCTGCCCCGAAGCCACGCGCAGGCAGGCTTCGCGAAAGGCCGTGGAACCGGTGGCCGAGGCGTTCTCGACGTGCACGACCGGCACGCCGGTCAGACCCAGATCCTTGGCAATGGCTACGCCTTCAGTCATGTCGCCCATGATGTAGCCGTTGTACAGCGCGCCGACGTCACGGAACTTGATGCCCGCATCCTTCAGCGCCGCCTTGGCGGCGACGTAGGCCATTTCCTTGTTGCTCTTGCCGTGCTTGCCGAAAGGGTGCATCCCTACGCCGGCCACATAGACGTCTTCCAACATCCCTCATTCCCCCTTGCGGATCGGCTCGAAGCCGAAGGTGCACAATTCCGTGTCGCCCTTTTTCTTGACCGGCAGCGCAATCAGCCCCATGGGCATACCGATTTCCCAGTCGCCCATCTGGCCGCTGATCACGGCCTGAATGCGCACGCCTTCGGGCAGATCGATCTGACCCACGCCGTGGGCCTTGCCGTCGCCCATCTTGGCGGCGCCCATGAAAGGCATCAGCACCCAGGTCCAAGAATACAGCACGCCCTCGGAGGACAGTTCCACGTCCTCGACGGGGGTTTCGGTGATGGGGCACTGCATCCGGCGCGGGAAGAAGTATTTCTTCGCCTCCGGACTGTAGGACCCGATCAGGCGCGGGCGTTCGCCCTCGGCTTCGGGAATGACGAGATAGCCCTCTTCGAGAGGCACTTGCTTGGCCATGGCCAATCTCCTTCTAGATGAAAATCAAAATGCCCGCCCCAGGGGCAGGGCGGGCCGAATCGGTCGAGGCCCTGCACCGTCAGACGGTGCAGGACCCGGGATCGCTTGGGGGGATTCTCAACCCTTCTTGCTGGGGCCGGTTGGCACTTCGTTGAAGGGCACGTTCTTGTCTAGGCGGATGTCGGTCGGCAGGCCGAGGATGCGTTCGCCGATGATGTTGCGCTGCACCTCGTCGGTGCCGCCGGCAATGCGGATCGCCGGAATGCCGAGATAGGCCTGTTGCCACATGGCTTCCATCAGGGTCTCCTGCTTGTCAGTCAGCACACCGGAAGCCGCCTGCAGTTCCATGATGAACGCGGCCATTTCCTGTACCAGCAGCCCCATGGCGAGCTTCATGATCGAGCTTTCCGGACCTGGCATCGCGCCCTGAGACAGGGCTGACAGTGTGCGGTAGCCGGTCAGTTCAAGGCTCTTGAAACGAGCAGCGAACTCGGCCATTTTCTGGCGCACGGCGTCGTGCTCGAGCGCGGGCCGGCCATCGACCGTAAGGCCGCGCAACAGGGCGATGATGTTGCCAAGGCCGTTGTCGCCGCCGAAGAAACCACCACCGCCACCGATGCTCATGCGCTCATTCATGAGCGTGGTGATGGACACTGCCCAGCCTTGGCCCACCGCGCCGAGGCGGTTGCTGTCCGGGATGCGCACGTCGTTGAAGAACACTTCGTTGAAGTTGGCTCCCCCCGTGATCTGGCGGATGGGCCGCACTTCGATACCCGGTGATTCCATGTCGACGATGAAATAGGTTAGGCCCTTGTGCTTGGGCAACGTGGGATCGTGGCGGGCGACCAAGATGCCCCATTTGGAGTAGTGAGCGCCCGAGGTCCAGACTTTCTGGCCGTTGATGATCCAGTCGTTGCCGTCCTTGACCGCACGGGTACGCAGGCCAGCGAGGTCGGAGCCCGCGCCCGGTTCGCTGAAGAGCTGACACCACACCTCATCGCCGCGCAGCATAGGCTTGAGGTAGCGGTCCTTCTGCTCGTTGGTGCCGTGGGTCATGATGGTCGGGCCGGCCATGCCGATGCCGATCATGAAGATGTTGGGCGGGGTTTCGAACTTCGATTCTTCCTGCCCCCAAATCACGCTTTGCATGATGTTGCCACCGCGGCCGCCGTATTTCTTCGGCCAGGTGATCACGCCCCAGCCGGCATCGGCCTTCTTACGCTGCCACGCCTGAGCTTCGCGGACCATCTGCCATTCGGCCTCGCCGCGCAGATCGCCACCCTCGGATTCGGCGAACATGCTCATCATGTTGCCCGATTCGCTGCGGGGCTTGGCGTTCTGGGACAGCCAACGGCGGGCTTCGGCGCGGAATTCCGCTTCCTGCGGGGTATCGTTGAAATCCATGTTCCCTATCCTCCTGAAGATTCCAGATCCGTATGGTTGGCCCGATCAGGCCGCCGCTTCCATGCTGCGCATCAGCCGTTCGCGCCAGACGATGCCGCCGCCGAGCAGGCTTTCCAGATGCTTGGCGCGCTTCATGTGCAGATGGGGATTGGCTTCCCACGTGAACCCGATGCCACCGTGGATCTGGACGTTTTCCTGAGCAGCGAAGCCGTAGGCATCGATACCCATCACGCGCGCCGCGCTGGCCGCCTGATGCAGCTTCTCCGGCGCGCTTTCCAGCGCCCAGGCCGCGTAATAGGCGCTGGAGCGGGCCATTTCGACCTTCACGAACATGTCGGCGATGCGGTGCTTGATGGCCTGAAAGGAGCCGATCGGCCGGCCGAAGGCGTAGCGTTCCTTGGCGTACTGGGTGGCCATTTCCAGCGCATTCTGCGCGCCGCCGACCTGTTCGAAAGCCAGCAGGGCCGCAACCTTGTAGGAGACCTCATCAATCAGGGCACCGCCTTGTCCCGCCTGGCCCAGCAACTCACCCGAGGCGCCGTTGAAAGTCAGCCGCGCCTGCTTGCGGGTGCGATCCATGGTCGCGACCGACTCGCGGCTCACGCCACCGGCATTGAGATCGACCAGATAAAGGGACACGCCCTGATCGTCCCGCGCCGATACGATGGCGAGATCCGCGCACAGGCCGTCGGCCACCGGGGATTTGGTGCCGGTCAGCTTGCCGCCCTGGGCCTTGACCTGCACGCCGGCAGCGTCGATGCGACCTTTTTCGGCATAGGCAACGGTGGCGATGGATTCACCCATGGCCAGCTTGGGCAGATAGGTCGTCTTCTGGGATTCGGAACCCGCGGCCTTGATCAGCTCGGCGGCGAAGTAGATGGAAGAAGCAAACGGCGTGCAGGCCAGCGCCTTACCCATTTCCTCAGCCAGCACGGCCAGTTCCAGATAACCCATGCCGGCGCCACCGTATTCCTCGGGGATGGCAGTGCCCAGCCAACCAGCCTCAGCCATCTGCTTCCAGAGGTTGGCATCGTGGGTAGCATCGGAATCGAGGATCTTGTGGACCGCGGCGTAGGTCGACAGGTCGGCCAGCAGGCGCTTGGCCGAGTCGCGCATCATGTCCTGATCCTGGGAAAACTTGAAATTCATCGCTTGAACTCCTTCTCAAGCTTTACTTCGGACAACCGGCCGGGATGACACCGTCCGGGGTGCTTCTGGAACGATCGGATATCGAAAGAAAATCCGGAGTTCGCGGGAGAGCGAACTGTCGCCGGTCCCCAGCGAAGCCGCCTGGGACTGCCCGCGATCATCCGTTAACCAATATCACATTCCGATCGGTCAGCACCAGACGTCACGGCTGAACTTCCTCACGAAGCGCCGCCGCTTTCACGGCGCGACGGCGCATCCTTCCAACCCCATCGATTCCGGCAAACCAAACATCAGGTTCATGTTCTGGATCGCCTGGCCCGCCGCGCCCTTGACCAGATTGTCGATCACCGCCAGGACCACGACGATATCCCGACCCTGGGGTTTAAAGACGGCAAGCTGACAGCTGTTCGCTGCACGCACGTTGCCCGTGGCCGGATGTCTGCCGACCGGCAGGACCGACACGAAAGGCTCATCGGCGTAGCGTGCGGCAAACAAGGCGTGCAGTTCGGCTTCCTCGACGGGCTCACGCAGCGTGGCAAACAAGGTGGCATGAATGCCCCGATTCATGGGCGCAAGATGGGGTACGAAAGTAAGTGCCACATGCCGGCCCGTGGCCCGCTCCAATTGGCTTTCGATCTCGGGCAGATGACGATGGCCGGCGACCCCATAGGCACGGAAGTTTTCGGCCACCTCACAGTGCAGGGTGTCGACCTTGGCTGCGCGTCCGGCGCCGCTGGCGCCGCTTGCCGCACTCGCGATCAGTCGACCAGGATCGACCAGATCATGCTCCAACAGCGGCAGCAAGCCGAGCTGAACAGCGGTCGGATAGCAGCCGGGATTGGCCACCAACCGCGCCGAACGCAATGCCTCCCGATGAACTTCCGGCAAGCCGTACACCGCCTGCTCGTAGACCGTCATGTCCGGCGGCGTGAGCCCATACCAGCGCGCCAGAAGCGCGGCGTCGGGAAGCCTGAAATCGGCCGAGAGATCGACCACCCGAGCACCCGCGGCCAGCAGGGGGCCGGCCATCTCGAGGGCAACGCCATGAGGCGTCGCAAAAAAAACGACATCGCAGCCCGACAGCCGATCGACGTCCATCCCGCTGAAAGCCAGATCGCACCGACCCTGCAGGCTGGGAAACAGATCAGCGACCGGCGTGCCTTCCGCGCCGCGCGAGGTGATGCAGTCGACCCGCACCTCGGGGTGATGCGCCAGCAGGCGCAACAGCTCCACGCCGGTGTATCCGGTGCCGCCCACGATGCCTGCTGAAATCACAGTGTTCTCCTGTCGTGCCACGATTCGATTGTCCGCTTGCGACGCGGCGCCCCGCTTGCCATGATCGCAATCGGATATTCCGCCGCCAACCGCGCCACCGCAGGAGCTCATGCCGCATGCTCACCGTCAAGGCCGTCCATGTGATCTTCATGGTGACCTGGTTCGCCGGTCTATTTTACCTGCCGCGCCTGTTCGTTTATCACTGTGATGCGGTCACGGCGGCGGAGCGCGAGCGGTTCGCACTCATGGAACGGCGATTGTTCGTGATGATGACCATCGGTGCGGTCGGCACGGCCCTGTTCGGCATCTGGCTGCTGATGGCGTATGCCTGGCAGGCCTACTCGCACAACGGCTGGCTGCACCTGAAGCTGACTTTGGTCGCGCTTCTCGTGGCCTATCATGTGTATCTGTGGCGGCTGACGCGGTCGCTGGCGCAGGGGACGGCGCGCCACGGCGCCCGCTTCTATCGCTGGATCAACGAAATCCCCTCGCTGTTTCTGGTCGCGATCGTCCTGCTGGCGGTCACCAAGCCATTCTGAGCGCGGAGCGACGGACAAAGAAAAAGCGGCGCCAAGGCCGCTTCGGGGGATGTGGTAGCTAGGGGCGGGCTCGAACCGCCGACCTCATCATTATGAGTGATGCGCTCTAACCGGCTGAGCTACCTAGCCACGATCTCCGGTCTGCGCTGCTTGCGCAGAGGCGGGATTTTCGACCGCACACCCCCTGCTGTCAAGCTGCGCGAGGCGCGTGCCTGCGAGAGGCCGCCATGGATACTGCTAAACTGTCGCCTATGAACTGGAAGCGCCCCCACACATGATCCGCGGCATGCTGCTCGCGGCGGCGATCGCGCTGCTGTATCTGGGCGCCGCGCTCGACGGCAGCGGCTATTCGGGGCCGGTCAGCGATCATTTCGATGGCCGGCGGTTTCATATGGACATCCCGCGCGAGCGCCACCTGACCGACTACGTCCAGTGGCTCGTGCAGCGCGATCCCGGCCACTGGGACGATTGGACCGACCAGCCACCCGGCCCGCCCCCTTCACCGCGCGTGGCCGGAGCGGCGCTGCTCGTCACCCCCGTCAACCACGCCACCGTGCTCATCCAAACCGCCGGACTGAACATTCTCACCGACCCCATCTGGTCACATCGCGCCAGTCCTTTCTCGTTCACCGGACCGGATCGGCACGTGCCGCCAGGCATACGCTTCGAGGATCTGCCGCCCATCGATGCCGTGCTCATCAGTCACAGCCACTACGATCACATGGACCTACCGACACTCAAGCGCCTGTGGGAACGCGACCGGCCGCGCATCTTCGCAGGCTTGGGCAACCGCGGGACGCTGGAGGCTGCCGGTATCGGCGGCGTGGTGGAAACCGATTGGTGGCAAAGCCACGTACTTGCCCCGGGCGTGCGGGTGCACGGCGTACCTGCCCAGCACTGGACATCGCGCGGGCTGTTCGACCGCAATCGCACGTTGTGGCTCGGCTATGTCGTGGAAACGCCGAGCGGGGACGTGTTCTTCGCCGGCGATACCGGCTTCGGGCCCCATTTCGCGGCCATCGCTGTCCGCTTCCCCGATCTCCGTTTGGCCCTGCTGCCGATCGGCGCCTATCTGCCGCAATGGTTCATGAAGCCGGTGCACATGAATCCCAGCGAGGCGGTGGCGGCTTGGCGAACGCTCGGCGCCGAGCATGCACTGGGCATCCATTACGGCACCTTCCGCCTGGCTGAAGAAGGCCAACAACAGCCGATTGCCGATCTCGCCGCAGCCTTGTCGACTCCGCACATCCCCTCGGCCATTACGGCGAGCGACGACGTCACAGGGACGCCGGCTCAGTTCAGCAGCAACCCAGGGGCGCATGCCGATTGCTTTCGCACACCGCCGTTCGGGCAAGCCTGGGAGGTGCCGGCACGATGCGAGCGCACCATGCTGGCGGCATCCCCGCGGCCGATCACCACGGCTGGATTTGCCGATCCTTGAAGAAGCGCCCGGACGGGCTGCCGTCCGGCAGCATCGCGGCCCAAACGATGTCCGCCGCCCCTTCCGCTGCGGAGCGCGGCGCCTCCGGCCCACCGAGCGGCGTGCGGCACCAGCCCGGACAGACGGCATTGACGAGGATATCGCTGCCCGCGACCTCGGCTGCCACCACCGCCGTGAGCGCATTCAGCGCCGCCTTGGAGAGCCGATAGGCCGGCCAGCGCGCCCCCATCTGCGACAACTGACCCAGACTGGACGACACGTTCACGATCCGCCCGTAGCCCTGAGCGCGCATCATCGGCAACACAGCGCGAATGAGGCGCAGGGGACCGTGAAAATGGGTCCGCAGAGCCAGATCGAGTTCATCGTCGCTCATGTCCGACAAACCGTGTCCCCGCGGCGGCACGCCGGCATTGTTGATGAGGACATCGACCCGGCCCTGCATCTGCTCGACACCGCGGATGAAGGCCAGGACATCGTCCGCATCGGTGACGTCAAGTGCGCGGGCGAAGATGCGCTGATCCTCCTGCCCCGCGAGCGTCGCCACGGCTTCCTCCGCGCGAGCTTGGCTGCGCGCCGTCAACACCACCTGCATGCCTGCTTTCAGCAACATGCGGCAGATTTCGATTCCGATGGCGCCGGCGCCTCCGGTCACCACCGCTACCCGCTGGTGGAGCAATTCGGGTTCAACATCCATCACCCACCTCCGCGCGCGGCCGGTCCACGGCCGTCGTCGTGAAGTCGATGCCTGCGGCGCTCAACGCGCCAATCAGGCGTTCCCAAGCCGCGCCGGCCTCGACCGGCTCGCCACGCACGGCAAGCTCGATATGGGGCGGCTCGCCGATATGCGGCAGGCTCGACAGCTTGATCATCGGGTGCTGCGTCAGCACCTGCTCCATGATCGGAATCAGCTCGCTTTCCGGAGTTCGCTCGATCCAGAGCGCGTAGGACACCGGCTTGACTGGCCGCTGCAGCGCCCGGTAGTGCGTCGTCAGCACCCAGTCGGCCATGGGCCAGGCCATCTGGGGAAAACCGGGGACGAAGTGGTGATCGCCGAGCGAGAAACCGGGGATCTGGTTGACCGGATTGGGGATCAGTCGCGCCCCGTCGGGCAAATCCGCCATGCGGATGCGATACGGATAGGCCGCCTCCCCGAATCGCGACTCGATCAGCGCCGCGGCCTCCGGGTGGCGACTCAGTCCGATGCCCGCCGCCTGGGCGGCGCATTGCCGCGTGCAGTCATCAGGCGTCGCGCCGATGCCGCCGAAGCAGAACACGATGTCGGATGTCGCCAGCGTTCGGCGCAGCGTATCGGTCAGAAACTCGGGGTCATCGCCCGCCAAGAGGCACCAGGCGGGTTCCAGGCCGCGTCCGCCCAGCGCCTCGATCATGTGCGCCAAATGGCGATCCTGACGGCGGCCATTGAGCAGTTCGTCTCCGATGATCAGCAGTCCGATGCGTTTCATGAGTTCCCCATCCTTATGAATCCTTTGGCGTCTGGAGCGGGCGAAGGTTCCTCATCCATCACCGGAGCGGTCTCGCGCAAACCCGCACCGACCGCACATGTACAATATTTGTACACCCATAGTCCGGGCGACGCCCGCTCCCTAGACCGATACGCCTGAAGATTGGCTTCCCGCGCCAGCAATCACCCCTTGCACACGCCGAAAGATCTGTACTATTCTTGTACAAGATGGCGCAAACCTGTACAGACTCATGCACCGCCATCCCCAACCGAAGGAGTCTTATCGATGCGCATTCAACTGATCTCCGCGATGGCGCTCGGCACCCTCGCCATCAGCCCGAGCTTGCAGGCCGCCGAAGGGCCGTATGTCGCCGCCCGCGGCAGCTACATCATGACCGACGATGCCGACTGGATTTTCGGCTCCAACTTCGGCCCCGTGCCGGCCGGCGGCAACGTCATCTCCAAGTTCGAAGACGGCTACGGTGTCGGCGTTGCGCTGGGCATGAAGCTGCCGTCGCGCTTCCGTGTCGAAGGCGAACTGTTCTGGCAAGAGAACGACATCGACAGCGGACGACTGGGCCCGGTGCAGCTCTCCGTGCTGGGCGGCCTGAACGGTGACGTCGGCGTGTGGGGCGGCATGGTGAACGGCTATTACGATTTCCTCGAAGGCCCGCTGGTTCCCTTCATCGGCGTGGGCGTGGGTTACACCCAGGTCGACGCCAAGGTGAACCTCGGCAACATCTCGGTGATCGACGACGACGACACCGTGCTCGCCTATCAGGGCATTCTCGGCGTGTCCTACGACTTCATGCCCAACTTGCAGGGCGTGCTGGTCTATCGCTACCTGTCGCTCGACGATCCCCAGTTCAAGGATCAGGCCGGCGGCAAGGTGGACATGGAATACGACAGCCAGTCCATCGACGTGGGACTGCGCTACAGCTTCTGAGCCAAAACCCTCCTCCCGCGGAAGCGCGCGACCATTCCGCGGGTAGCCGTAAGGCACTGCGGCCTGCTGGGACATCCAGGCCGCTTTTTTACCCATACCGGGCAGCTCGTAATGAAACCTGCCTCTGGTTTCACGGGGCAGCAAGAGATTTGGCAGGGCATGCATTCGCACCAATGCCCCATGAATCTGGCCTCTGCAGGCAAGCGCCCGCTACCCCAGAGCAGGCCGCTTTCCGCGTCCTGCTCTTGCTGCCACCAACCCGTAAAACAAGGGATCTTCGGTGACCGGAGCGAATCGTCCATAGCTGTCGCATCCCTGACGATTACATAGACCCCCGCCGCTACCCCCTGTTCATGGCCCGTGCTGTTCTGCAGGCCTTGATCAAGGAGCATGAGAAAGCCAGCCCAGGAGTCCGCATACCATGATCATCGCCATGTACAAGAACGCCCGCACCACCCCAGCGATACGCGCCGAGATGGCCGCCAGCAAGGAGCGTGCACGGGTGCTCGCCAAGCGCTACGGCGTCACCGAGGCCACCATCTACAAGTGGAAAAAGCGCGACACCTTCGTCGATCGCCCCCACACCGCACACCGCCTGCAAACCACCCTGACGCCCGCGCAGGAAGCCGTCGTCGTGCACCTGCGCCGCAGCCTCTGGCTGCCCCTGGATGACCTGCTTGCGGTGACTCGGGAGTTCATCTGCCCCAAGGCCTCACGCTCAGGGCTGGACCGCTGCCGATCAGCCAGGTGCTCACCGACAACGGCAAGGCGTTCACGGATCGCTTGTTGGCTTGCAGAGAGCGCCAGGCCACAGGCGAGCATGCGTTTGATCAGCTCTGCCAGGAGCTGGGCATCGAGCACCGCCTGACCAAGCCCAGAACACCCAAGACGAACGGGATGGTCGAGCGTTTCAATGGCCGCATCCGTGATGTGCTCAGGACGCACCCCTTTCACAGCGGGGAGGACTTGGAGTAGACCTTGCTGCGGTATGTGCAGCGGTACAACCACCACTTGCCGCAGTCAGCCCTGCAGAGCAAGACGCCGATGCAGCGCCACGTTGCGATCTGGCTGCGCCTGATACCGGTACGCGCTGGCGCTCATGCCAGCCACGCGCACCGCTCGCTCAATCCCTTGTCGATCATCTGGCGCACCAACGCTCGCCGGGCCGGTGCGCCTACGGTTTCTTTCGCAGAACATCCTTGATCACCTCGTTCTCAAGCATCTGCTCAGCCAGCAGCTTCTTCAGCCGCGTGTTCTCCGTCTCCAGTTCCTTCAGGCGTTTGGCGTCCGGCACGCTCATGCCGCCGAACTTGCTGCGCCACAGG
>DATLZY010000034.1:0-11499 GCA_035573755.1 Candidatus Acidiferrales bacterium | reverse complement strand
GCCGGCGAATTCGCGGTACAGCGGCACGTCGAACAGCGCTTCTTCCATCGCCACGTCGGACAGCCCGTACCCCTGCTGCAGGAAGTGAATGCGCAGCAAGCTCTCCAGCGCAAACGGTGGCCGACCGGTCCTGGCCACCGGTGCGTGCGGCGCGATCAGGGCCAACAGCGCGTCCCACGGCACGGTCTGCTCCATCTCGGCCAGAACACCCGCTTGCGCGTCTGCCGGCAGGTCAGGTCAACGTCCAATGGCTGCTGCTTCATGCCTTCGGCTCCGATCGGTCAGGTTCGGCCTATTGTCGGACGGGGCGGGGGTTTTGGACAGAATCCTTAGGAATTACCAAATGAAAAGGCGATCCAGCTCAAGTGCAGGATGCGCATATTGTCCTTGAAGGACAGCAGATTGAGTCGTTCGGCCATGAGAGGCTCCGGCAGGATGAGCGTGCCGGGAAGTGTCAAGATCTGCGCCAAGATCGGGCAGGTCGTCCGAATCGGCGCAACCGTGCGGGTTGTGCGGCCGAAGCCTTCGCGACAGGCGGCGTTCCTGCGCCGTATTGGCGCCCGGAGGACGCATCAGGCGCACCAAAATAATCGTTACCGACGGCCTTGGTGCAGCCAGAGCACCAAATTCACGCAGATCGGGGCTTCACCCCGGCCTGAGCAAAGCCAGCGGTGCGCGGGCGAGGCCGGTACCGAGATCAATGCCAAGGTCAGCCCATTGCGTTCCCGTCAGCACGTCCGTCCACGGGCCGGACGGCAAGGCAGGGTCGGCATGCACCTGCGTGTCCGTCCAGCGCGCGCCGTCGAGCCGCTCCGGATCGCCCTGGCACAGGGTATACAGCAGGCGCGGCGCAATCACGACGAGGGCGCGGCCCTCGAACTGCCGGGCAAACGCGCACAGGTGATCGGCCGCCGGTCCGGTCACCGTCAGCGGCAGATAGCTGCCCTGCTGGAACAGCGCCGGATCCGCCTGCCGCCAGGCAAGCGCCGCATGCACGAGATGCAACTTGAGCGCGCCGTCCGTGCGGTTCTCCCACGCGACCTGCCAGCGCGCTGCTGGATCCGGCGCCTCGCGCAGGTGCGCGAGCAGCCCCGAGCGTTTGGCATAGTCCACCGGCCGGCGGTTGTCCGGATCGACGAGGCTCAGGGTTTCCAGCTCCATGCCTTGATAGAGGTCGGGGAAACCCGGCGCGGTGGTCTGGAGCAGGCTTTGGGTGAGCCCGTTCCAGCGGCCGAAGGGGACGAGCGGCGCCACGAAGCGCGCCAGATCGTCCGGGAAGGGATTGGTCGAACTGGGCTCCAGAATGCCGCGGATGAAGCGCTCCAGCGCCGTCTCGTAGGCGACGTCCGGGCTGAACCAGGAACTCTGCTCCTTGCCTTCGCGCACCGCCTTTTGCATGTAGCCGACGATGCGATCCACATACTCAGGAGCGGGCGCTGCCGTGTCCCCGGGCCAGGTGCCGATCAGCGTCTGGTAGAGCAGGTATTCGTGATGCGCCGCAGGCAGCCGCTCGCCGTCTGTCTCGGTGAGGTGGCGCCGGTTCATGCGCGACCAGCGCTGCAAGGTCTCGCTGAAGGCCTGCGGGCATTCGGAGAGCACGTTGAGCCGCGCACGCACGTCTTCGCTGCGCTTGGTGTCGTGGGTGGTGCCGGCCAGCATCTGATGCGGAAACTGCTCCAATCGGCGCTGATTGTGATGATGCAAGGCGGCCACGCTGACCTCGGCGCGCGCGGGATTGCTGCCGACTTCGTTCACGGACGCCAGGGCGAAGCTGCGATAAAAGGCCGTGTCCTCGACCGATTTCGCCATCACCGGCCCGGTATACTGGGCAAAGCGCATGGCGAAATCCTGCAGCGCCAGCCGCCGCAGCGTAGGCGTATCCTCCGGTATGTCCAGGGCGAGCACGCGGTGGATGAAATCGAAGATCGTCGTTTCTCCGCGCGCCTGCCGCTTCTTCGCCTGCGCCACCGCCCAATCGAGGTCGCGACGGTCCTCGTCGCGCGCGCCCTGGCCATCGACATAGGTGCGATACACCGGAAAGGTCGCGACCACCTCGGCCAATGCGCTGCGCAAGGCATTGACGGTGAAGTCGCGCGTCATGGGATCGGCTTCGGCCAGCCGCCCCAGCCGGTTGGCGAGCACGTTGAGCTCACTGGCCAGAGTGGTGCGCATGATCGTGCGTTTGGCGGTGTAGATGGTCTCGCCGAGCGCTTCGGTGCGGCCGGTGAAATCAGCGAAACACTGGCGCAGCGCGGTAAGGCCGTTGCCGTCGATCTGCACGCCGTTCATGAGCCGGATGAATTCATAACCGGTGGTGCCATGCACGCGCCAGTCGGTGCGCAGCGATTCATGGTCGGCGAGGATCTTTTCCACCGCGACGTAAACGGGCGGCTCGGTGCTGACCGGCTGGCCGAGCGCGACCGCCGTGGCCTCGGCGAGGCGCGCGAAATACGCCGCCGGGTCGTACAGGCCATCCGGATGATCGATGCGCAGGCCGTGCACCCGACCCAGCCGCACCTGCTCCAGGATCAGGCGATGGGTGGCATCGAACACCTCCGGCCGCTCCATGCGCAGGCCGGCCAGCTCGTTGATGTCGAAAAAACGGCGGTAGTTGATCTCATCGGCGGCCACCCGCCAGAAGGCCAGCCGCCAGGGCTGCCGTTCCAGCAGCGCGTGCAGGCCGTCGTCGGCCGTCCAGTCACGGCAGCGGGCGTTGATGGTGGCGACCTGATGGGCGATGTGTGTTGCCAGCGCCGGACTGCGGGCCACCAGCGCGGCCAGCGCCCGTTTGTGCAGTTCCTTGTCCCGCTCGCGTTCCCGCAGCGCCTCGCTTTCGGTGCGGGTGCGCTCCGGCAGATGGCCGAAGGCGGCGATGAGCCGCTCGAATTCGAGCAGGTCGGGATTCTGGCCGCCCAGACGCTGGCGCAGGGCATCGAGATCGGCGTGCAGGATGTGGGGATAGGTCGATGGGTCGAGGGGAAAGCGGTGCTGGAAATAGAACAGCGAAAATGCGCCGGCGGCGGCATCGAAGCGCAGCGTGAGTTCGCCGCGCGCCAGAATGTCACCGTAGGGTGCGCCCAGCGTGGGCAGCAGCACCTTGCCGTGCAGCTCGCGCTTGAGCGGATGCCAATCGATGTCGAAGAAATCCGCCCAGGGCGAGGCCGGCCCGTTTTCGAGCACCGACAGCCACCACGGGTTGTCGTCTCCCATCACGCCCATGTGATTGGGCACGATGTCCCAGACCTGCCCGAGGCCGTGGGCTTCCAGCTCGCGCACCAGCGCCTCGAAACCGGCCATGCCGCCGAGTTCCGGGTTGATCGCCGCATGATTCACCACGTCATAGCCGTGGGTGCTGCCCGGCCGGGCCTGCAGCACTGGCGAAAGATAGACGTGTGAGACACCGAGCGCCGCGAGATAGGGGACCTGAGCGGCGGCATCGGCGAAAGTGAAGCCGGCGTGCATCTGCAGCCGGTAGGTGGCCGTCGGTCGGTACAGCGACATGCTCAGCCCTCCCCGGCGCGGCAGGTCCAGCGCACGCTCCAGCCGGCCAGCGCGCCGTCCGCGCCGTCGCCCCCCGGGCTGCAATAGACCGCATCGCCCGAGCAGACGGGACAAGTGACGGTGTCATCGCCGAGATTGGCCGTGAGCGACAGTCGCTGCCCATCGGGCCAGTCCCAGTCGACGGCGAGCAACGAACCCGTGATCTCTGCCGTGGCCGTCGGGTGACCGACCCGCAGCAGCGGCACGATGTGCGCGGCGCGCAATCGCAGCAGCTCGCGATGCAGCGCCAGCCAGCGGGCGGATTCAGGCTGCGCCAGCTCGGTCCAGTCGAGGCCACTGGCCGCGAAAGTGGCGGGATCGACCGGATCGGGGATGCGCGCCCGCGCCTCCGGATCGGCAAAAGCGGCAAAGGCCGCGAATTCCTTGCGCCGGCCTTCGCGCACCGCATCCCCGAGTTCGCCGGCAAAATCGCAAAAGAACAGGAACGGCCGCCGACTCGCCCACTCCTGCCCCATGAACAGCATGGGCGGACCCGGAGCCAGCAGCAGGATCTCGGTCAAGGCGCGCAATCGCGGCTCAGGCGCCAGAACAGAAAGCCGTTCACCCAGCGCCCGATTGCCGATCTGGTCGTGGTTCTGCAGGAAATTGACGAAGGCGCCGGGTGGCAGATGGGCGCTCGGTTCCCCGCGCGATTCGCCCTGCTTGAACAGCGACGGATCCCCCTGATAGGCAAAGCCTTCGCTTAGGCAGCGCGCCAGCAGGCGCAGAGGGTCTTCGGAAAAGTCGGTGTAATAGCCCTCGCTCTCGCCCGTCGCCAGGACATGGGCGGCGTGGTGGAAATCGTCGTTCCATTGCGCAACGTAGGCCGGCGCGTGGCCCTGCGCATCGCGCGCCAGGAAGCGCGCCTGGTTCGCCTCGTTTTCCAGCACCAGATGGATGTGGCGATCGTGACCCAGACGGCCACGCACCGCCGCCGCGAGCGCCTCCAGAATATGTGGCTTGGAGTCGTCGTGGATCGCGTGCACGGCATCGAAGCGCAAGCCGTCGAAACGGTATTCCTCCAGCCAGTACAGGGCGTTGTGGATGAAGAAGGCGCGCACGGTGGCGCTGTCGTCGTCATCGAAGTTGATGGCATCGCCCCAGGGCGTGTGGTGGCGCGGCGTGAAGAAGGATGGCGCGTAGGCATGCAGGTAATTGCCATCCGGCCCGAAGTGGTTGTAGACCACGTCCAGGAACACCATCAGCCCGCGCCCGTGGGCGGCATCGATCAGGCGTTTCAGATCCTCGGGCCGGCCGTAGGCGCTGTCGGGTGCGAACGGCAGCACGCCGTCGTAACCCCAGTTGCGCTGGCCTGGAAAGTCCGCCAGCGGCATCAGCTCGATGGCGGTAACACCCAGATCGACTAGATGGTCCAGCCGCCGGATGACGCCTTCGTAGCTGCCTTCCGGGCTGAAACTGCCGACGTGCAGTTCGTAGATGACGGCCTCGTCCCACGGCCGGCCACGCCAGTCCGCGTGCTGCCAGCGGTAGGCGGCCGGATCGATCAGTTCGCTGGGCCCGTGGACGTCCGCGGGTTGGAAACGCGAGGCGGGATCGGGCACACACAAGCCGTCGTCGAGCCGGAACCGGTAGGTCTGGCCCGTTGCGGCTTCATCGAGGGTGACTTCGAACCAGCCGGCCTCGCCGGGTTGCAGAGTCAGAAGATGTTCGGTCCCGCCGTCGGAGAGCTGCAGGCGGGGCGCCTTTTGGGCCGGGGCCCAGAGACGGAACTGCACGCGTCCGTCAGGCAGGCGCCGAGGGCCGAAAGGCATTTCATGCTCAAGGCAGGAAAGAGCGCTCGTCCTCGACTTCTTCATGATTCGCGTACTCCTGCAGCAGGATCAGGCAACGCGGTCCCACAGTCAGGCGGCTGCCGCCACGCAAGGAGCGCTCGGCGCCCAGACCGTCTTCGGCCGCCGTATCGAGCACGACTTGCCAACGGGTGCGGCCGTTCAGTTTGAGCAATTTGAACTGCGTTGGTTCGTGCGCTGCATTGAGAAGAAGAAGAAAATTGTTATCTTTTAGCTGCTTACCGTGCTCATCCAGTTCACCCAAGACCTCGCCGCCCAGAAACACCGCCAGCGACCGGCGGTTCGCCTCGTTCCACTCGGCCGAGGTCATTTCACGCCCGTTGGGGTTGAGCCACATGATGTCCTTGACATCGGCGCCGGCAATGGCGCGTCCCTGGAAGAAATGCTTGCGGCGAAACACCGGGTGCTGCTGGCGCAGTGCAATCAGACGGCGCACGTAATGGAACAGCCGCAGACGATCCTCATCCAGGGTCCAGTCCAGCCAACTTGTCTCATTGTCCTGGCAGTAGGCATTGTTGTTGCCGCCCTGGCTGCGGCCGATTTCATCGCCGGCGAGCAGCATGGGCACGCCTTGCGACAGCAGCAGGCTGGCCAGCAGATTGCGTTTCTGGCGCCGGCGCAGCGCCTTGATGTCGGGATCGTCGGTCGGGCCCTCGACGCCGCAGTTCCAACTCAGGTTGTGGTTATGACCATCGCGGTTATCCTCGCCGTTGGCCTCGTTATGCTTGTCGTTGTAGCTGACCAGATCCTCGAGTGTGAAACCGTCGTGGGCGGTGATGAAGTTGATGCTGGCATAAGGCCGCCGGCCCGAGCTTTCATAGAGATCCGACGAGCCAGTCAGCCGATAGGCCAGATGGCCCGTCCGACCACCGTCGCCTTTCCAGTAGGCGCGCATCACATCGCGGTATTCGGCATTCCACTCGGTCCAGCCGACCGGGAAATTGCCGACTTGATAGCCGCCTTCGCCGACGTCCCAAGGCTCGGCAATCAGTTTCACCTGTGACAGGACCGGATCCTGGCCGATGATTTCGAAGAAAGTCGAGAGCCGGTCCACCTCGAACAGCTCGCGTGCCAGCGCGGCGGCGAGATCGAAACGGAAACCGTCGACGTGCATCTCCGTCACCCAGTAGCGCAGGCTGTCCATGATGAGCTGCACCACGCGCGGGTGGCGCATGTTGAGTGTGTTGCCGCAACCAGTGAAGTCCTGGTAGTAGCGCGGGTCATTGGGGTTCAGGCGGTAGTAGGCCGCGTTGTCGATGCCGCGGAAACACAAGGTCGGACCGCGCTCGTTGCCCTCGGCGGTGTGGTTGTAGACCACGTCCAGGATCACCTCGATGCCGGCACTGTGGAAGGTCTTGACCATGCTCTTGAACTCGGCGAGCAGGCCGGTGGCGCTATAGCGCACGGTGGGCGCGAAGAAACCGATGGTGTTGTAGCCCCAGTAATTGCGCAGGCCCCGTTCCAGCAGATGGCGATCGTCGAGAAATTCGTGGATCGGCATCAGCTCGACGCTGGTCACGCCGAGGCGCTGCAGATACTCGATGACCGGCGCGGTGGCAAGCCCCGCGTAGGTGCCTCGCAGATATTCCGGCACCTTGGGGTGGCGATGCGTGAAGCCCTTGACGTGCAGTTCATAGAGCACCGTCTGCTCCCACGGGATGTTGGGTCGCCGGTCGTCGCCCCAGACGAAGGCGGGATCGACCACCACGCTGAGCGGCATGCCGGGCTTGCTGTCGCGCGTATCGAAGGACAGATCGGCATCCGGGTGACCGATGATGTAGCCGTAGTGATGGTCCTGCCAGCGCATCGACCCGCTGATCTGCTTGGCGTAGGGGTCGAGCAGCAGCTTGTGCGGATTGAAGCGGTGGCCGCGTGCCGGGTCATAGGGGCCATAGACGCGATAGGCGTAGCGCTGGCCGGGTCGCAAGGCCGGCAGATAACAGTGCCAGCACTGATCCGTGCGCTCCTGCATGGTGATGCAGGCCGTCTGCTGCCCGGTTTCCCGATCGAACAGGCACAGATCGACGCGCGTGGCGTTTTCGGAGAACAGGCTGAAATTGACGCCCTGCCCATCCCAGCTTGCGCCCAACGGATAGGGTTTTCCGGGCCAGACTTCCACGTTGACAGCCATGATCTGGATTCCTCGGCGAGGGGAGGTCGAGAGATCAGAGAGGTTGCCGCATCCTGCGAAATCGCGTGCCGGGCATTGGGCGCAGCCATACCGCTTGCGCAATGGTTCGATCCGTCGCGGAGCGCCGCGGCGCACAGGACGGATACGACGGCACACGAACATGTCAGCCTGCGCTGACGACGATCAGGTTACGCGGCTTGCCGGGCGCGGTCCAGCACGGCTACCAGATGCGAGGTGTAATGCAGCGCCCCTTGTCAGCGCGGATCCCGGCTCGCTATAAGGGCGAAAAATCAACACGCTCGGGAGACTGATGACCATGACCCAGGTGATGATTGCCGGCTGCGGCGATGTCGGACAACGGCTCGCGGCACGCCTCGCGGAACACCACGCACGCCTGTGGGCGCTGGTGCAACACACGACCAGTCTCGAACGCCTGCGCGAGCTGTGCGTGGAGGCGGTGGCCGTCGATCTGGACCGTAGCAGCGCCATCACCTGGCCGGAATGGTCCGGCGACGCCTGCTTGTACTACTTCGTGCCGCCGCCCCGTGAAGGACGCACCGACCCGCGCCTGCAGCGATTCCTAGGCGCCATTCCCGCAGCCCGCAAACCGCAGCGCATCATCTACCTCAGCACCAGCGCGGTCTATGGCCACCGCAATGGAGAATGGGTGGACGAGGACACCCCGCCACGACCGGACAGCGACCGCGGCCACCGGCGACTGGCGGCCGAACAAGCGCTGCAGAGCTGGTGCGCGGCGGAGCAGGTGTCCTACGTGATCCTGCGGGTACCTGGCATCTATGGACCGGGGCGGCTACCCATCCATCGCCTGCAGAGCGGAGCGCCGCTGGTCGACGAGCGCGAATCCTCCTACACCAACCGCATCCACGTCGATGACCTGGTCGAGGTCTGCCTCGCCGCAGCGGCGCGTGCGCCCGACAACCGGATCTACAACGTCAGCGACGGCCACCCCACCAGCATGACCGACTATATGCTGCAGATCGCCGACCTGCTCGGGCTCGACGCGCCGCCCATCATCAGCATGGACGAAGCTCAGGCCGTCCTGAGTCCGGCCCTGCTGTCCTTCCTCAACGAATCCAAACGGCTCGACAACCGCCGCATGCTCAAGGAACTGGGCGTCCGGCTGCGCTATCCCACACTCCGGCACGGCTTACCCGCCTGCCTGCCCGAAGCGGTCTGAACTATCAGAATCAAGCCGCCTGGGACGCCGCCAGCGCACGCGCCTCGGCGAGCAGGACGCCGGGCTCGGGCAAATCGGTGATCGTGCGGCCATAGTGGGCTTGGCGGACCTGACCCGCCGCATCGATCACGAAGGCAGCTGGCTGCTGCGTCTCCCGCCCTTCGAAGGCGCCATGGCCATAGCCCTGGCGGATGGCGCGGAAAATGACCGGCAGATTACCCGGCGCCAGATAGCCCGCAAGACTGGCCTCCACTCCGTAGGCCGCATAGACCCGGCCCTCGGGGTCACCCAGCAGGACCGCTCCCGGCGCCTGGCGCTGCGCAAACGCCGCCAGCCGCTCGGGACTGGACTGAAACACGATGGCCAGCGCCGCACCGGCGCGCTCGAAATCGGGTGCCATGCGCGTCAGTTCGACAGACGTCATCTGGCACACCGGGCAACCGACATAGCGGCTGAACACCAGCACCAGCGGCCGGCCCTTGAAATCCGCCAGCGACACGGTCTTGCCGCCGGCGTCGGGCAGGATGAAACCAGGGGCGGGATTGCCAGGCATCAATCGCATCATCGAACTCCTTCACATCGGGCGGGACAGGCCACGCGACCACCATCGAGCGGTTGACCAAGCGTTCAGTCTTCCAGAATTCCCGCCGCGGCGCATCCCCTCGGGATCAATCCGTTGTCGGATGGCCAGCCGATCTCACAAGCCCAGCTTGGACCACAGCGCATCGACGCGTGCCTTGACCTCGGGCGCCATGGCAATCGGCCGACCCCATTCGCGCGTGGTTTCCCCAGACCATTTGTTGGTGGCGTCCATGCCCAGCTTGCCGCCCAGGCCGGCGACCGGCGAGGCGAAGTCCAGGTAATCGATGGGGCTGTTTTCGACCAGATGCACATCGCGCACCGGATCCATGCGCGTGGTCATGGCCCAGATCACATCCGCCCAGTTGCGCGCGTCGATGTCCTCGTCCACCACGATGACAAACTTGGTGTACATGAACTGGCGCAGGAAGGACCACACCCCGAACATCACCCGCTTGGCATGCCCCGGATACTGCTTGCGCATGCGCACCACGGCCAGACGATAGGAACAACCCTCCGGCGGCAGGTAGAAATCCAGGATCTCCGGAAACTGCTTCTGCAGGATGGGCACGAAGACCTCGTTCAGCGCCATACCCAGCACGGCCGGCTCGTCCGGCGGCCGGCCGGTGTAGGTGCTGTGGTAGATGGGCTGGTCGCGGTGGGTGATGCGGTCGATGGTGAACACCGGGAAGCGCTCGACTTCGTTGTAATAGCCGGTGTGGTCGCCGAAGGGGCCTTCCAGCGCCATGTCGTCGGGGTGGATGTGGCCTTCCAGCACGAACTCGGCGCTGGCCGGTACCTGCAAATCCGAGCCCCGGCATTGCGCCAGTTCGGTGCGCGAACCGCGCAACAGGCCGGCAAAGGCGTATTCCGACAGCGTATCGGGCACCGGCGTGACGGCGCCCAGGATGGTGGCCGGATCGGCACCGAGCGCCACCGCCACCGGAAAAGGCTGGCCGGGATGCGCGCGCTGCCATTCGGCAAAATCCAGCGCCCCGCCGCGATGCGCCAGCCAACGCATGATCACCCGGTTGGGCCCGATCACCTGCTGGCGGTAGATGCCGAGATTCTGGCGCGTCTTGTGCGGCCCGCGCGTGACCACGAGGCCCCAGGTGATGAGCGGCCCGACATCGCCCGGCCAGCAGGTTTGGATCGGCAGGCGTGACAGGTCCACCTCGCGGCCTTCCCACACGTGCTGCTGGCAGGCCGGCGAGCGCACGGTCTTGGGCGCCATGTCCAGCACCTTGCGCATGATCGGCAGGCTGTTCCAGGCATCGCGCAGCCCCTTGGGCGGCTCGGGTTCCTTCAGGAAGGCCAGCGTGTGGCCGATCTCGCGCAGTGCCGCCAGATCCTCCGCGCCCATGCCCAGCGCCACCCGGCGCGTGGTGCCGAACAGATTGCCCAGGACCGGGATCTGGGCGTTCTTGGGCCGCTCGAACAGCAACGCCGGCCCGCCCGAACGCAGCACCCGGTCGCAGATCTCCGTCATCTCCAGATGCGGATCGACCGGCGTGGTGATGCGTTTGAGCTCCCCCTGCCGCTCCAGGTGGGCCATGAACTCCCGCAGGTCGCGATACTTCAATGCCTGATCTCCTTATCGTGCTGCCGGCATGCGGGAGGATGATGGCGCAAACGCCGCCGAGACGGCCAGTGTTGTGACCGGGGGTGAGACACCAGAACAGTTCATCCCCGGTGGTACGGCCGAGATGACCAACAGGCCGACAACCCCTTTTCATCAACGGTCGGAACAATTCTCTGGCCGGTCAATCGCCACGGACCAACGAGGGGGATGAATACGCTAGGGAAAGCCTGAACAACCCCCCGTTCTCGACGAGCATCGATCATCGGTTCGAGATCGATTCAAGGGGGGGCAGCTGTCGTTCGGTGATGCCGAGGATCTGGGGAGCCGCAAGCGCACGCGGCGCGAGGTGTTCCTGGCGCAGATGGAGCCGCATGATCAGAAGCTGGTCCGTCCTGGTCGCCAGCCCTATCCGTTGGCGATGCTGCTGCGCATCCACTTCCTGCAGCAGGGGTATGCGCTGTCGGATCCGGCGGACGAGACAACGATTCTGAACTTTCGCCGGCTGCTGGAGCGGCATGGCCTGGCCGAGAAGCTCTTCAAGCAGGTGAACGCGCACCTGCAGCGCAAGGATTTGAGCCTGCGGCCGGAGACGATCCTCGACGCCCCAGGTGCGACCAAGAACGCCAGCGGCACGCGGGATCTGCAGATGCACCAGACC
>DATLZY010000033.1:0-43330 GCA_035573755.1 Candidatus Acidiferrales bacterium | reverse complement strand
CAGCTTCCCCGCCTGCAGGATTTGGATTCAAGCCGGCTCGAACACCGGGAAATGGCGCCCCTTGGGCAATTCTTCCCAGGAGACCTTCACCTTCATGCCGACTTTGACGTCTTCCAGAGCGCAGTTGACGATGTTGGTCATCATTCGTACGCCTTCGGTGAGCTGTACGATGGCGACGACGTAAGGAACGCGTGGACCCATCGCAGGGTTGCCTGGCTTGCGCATGACGCTGAACGCGTAGACTTCGCCCAAACCCTTGGACTCACGCCACTCCACCGCACCCGTCTTGGGCGAGATGACAATGGCTTCGCGCGGATAGTGGTAGTAGCGTTCGGTCTCTGGGCTGTACTGGAGTACCAGCTTCTTGTCTTCGGTTGCCTTCCAGAACGGTTCGGCGTGGGGCGAGGTGCCCATCATCATGCGGCTCATAGCGTTTCCTCCGTACCCAGGACCACAGTGGAGCAGGCGGACAGGACTCCGCCCACGCCGTGCGCGACGGCGAGCTTGGCATCGGGCACCTGCCGCGGACCGCATTCGCCGCGCAGCTGCTTGGTGGCTTCCACCAGTAGGAACATGCCATACATGCCCGGATGAGTGTAGGAAAGGCCGCCGCCGTTGGTGTTGGTCGGCAGCGCGCCGCCGGGACCGAGCTTGCCGTCTTCCACGAAGCGGCCGCCTTCGCCCTTGGGACAGAAACCCATGTCTTCCAGCGACATCAGCACGGTGATGGTGAAGGAATCGTAGGTCATCACCAAGTCGATGTCCTTGGGCTTCACGCCGGCCATGTCGAAGGCCTTGGGCGCGGACACGGCGCCGGGGGTAACGGTGATATCGGGCATTTCCGAGATCATCATGGCGTGGTCGTGATGGGTGCCGACGCCCAGGACGTAGACCGGCTTCTTCTTCAGGTGACGGGCCCGTTCGGCGCTGGTGATGACCACCGCGCCGGCGCCGTCGGTGACGAGGCAGCAGTCATAGCGATGCAGCGGGTCGCAGACCAGTGGGGAGTTGAGCACATCGGCGATACTCATCGGCTCCTGATAGCGCGCGCGGGGGTTCATCTGCGCCCACTGGCGGGTGGAGACGGCAATCTGCGCAAGCTGCTCGGAGGTCGTGCCGTACAAGTGCTGGTGACGGCTGGCCGCCAGAGCATAGGCACCTGCGGGCAGCATGAGGCCAGCCGGCATTTCCCATTCCAGGAAGGGCGGGGGGTTCTTGCGGTCGAAGGCGTTCATCATGGCGGCCATGCCGCCCGTCAGGCCGCCTTTGGAGCGCGGCGTCTGGGCATAGACCGACACAGCCACTTCGCATAGACCGAGCGCAATGGCCGCTGCGGCGTGCTCGACATGAACCTCGAAGCTCGAGCCGCCGGTCATGGTGCTGTCGGTGTAGCGTGGGCGAATGCCCAGATGCTCCGCCAGTTCCATGCTCGGCATCATCAAGCCGGTGCAGAACAGGCCGTCCACGTCGGACAGCTTGAGTCCCGCGTCTTCCAGCGCGGCGTGGATGACTTTGACTTCGAGCTCGCGCTCGGTCAGATGAAGTTCGCCGGTGGGCGAGACCTCATCCGCGGCGCCGACGATTGCCGCCTTGCCCCGCAGATACCTTGTATCGTAGGCCATCGTTTCCTTGTCCCTTTGGGTGGATTGACTTCCCTGTGGCCTGTGCCGCGAATGCTCGAACAAAGTCCCGAAAGGACATTGGCGGATGCGCGACGTTACACCCAGGATCAACGGCGCAGGCTAGGAGATTCACCGCGTAAACGCAAGAGGACAATCACCCGTCTCGGAGGCCGATTTCGAGCGGCAGCCAGACGGCCTTCGGCCATCGATCGACGCATGCCGAAGATGGGGGACTGTTAGCTGTTAAAATTAACCAATCCGGTGGCCGATGGATCGTTCGCGTGACCCGAGAGATGACCTCGCAGACCTCGCTTCCCGACCTGCGGCGGCAATTGCCCGCGCTGGAGACTGCCGTGGAGCAGGCATTGGCCCGCGCCCGTGCCCGCGGCGCCGACGCCGCCCAAGCGCAGATCGGGCTGCGTGTCGGGTACTCGGTGGGCGTGCGCGGCGGGGACGTCGAGACGCTGGAGCATGAGCGGGATCGCGGCTTGGGTATCACGGTCTACTTCGGTGGACGAAAGGGCGGCGCCAGCACCACGGATCTGCGGGTTGAGGCGATCGAAGCAGCCGTCAATGCGGCCTGTGATCTTGCGCAACACACCGAGGCTGATGCGGATGCCGGTCTCCCCGAACCGGACTTGCTCGCCTGGAACGCTCCAGACCTCGACCTCTACCATCCGTGGGACATGTCCCCCGCGCTCGCCATCGAGCAGGCGCTGGCGATGGAAGCCGCTGCGTTGGCGGTGGATCCTCGATTGCAGCAATCCGAGGGCGCTGGTCTGCAGACCGCCCTGGGAATCTCGGTGCTCGGCAACAGTCTGGGATTTCGGGGGACACGCTGCGGGTCATTGCACGGCATGGGGCTCGGGCTCATTGCACAAGCGGACGGCCAGATGCAGCGCGAGGGCTGGTATGAGAGTGCGCGCAATGCTGCGTATCTGCCCACCGCCGAAGCGGTGGGGCTGCGCGCTGCCGAGCGCACCCTGGCTCGTCTGGGCGCCCGCACCTTGTCGACGCGCCGTGTGCCGGTCCTGTTCGCCCCTGAGGTGGCCCGCGGCTTGATCCGTCATCTGGTCGGTGCGGTCAGCGGCGGGACGCTCTATCGTCAGATGAGTTTCCTGCAGGACAAGCTGGGGCAGCAGATCATGAGCCCAGGGCTGCATCTGCATGAGCAGCCGCATCTGCCGCAGGCCATGGCCAGCGCCGCCTTCGATGACGAAGGGGTCGCCACGGCGGCGCGTGATCTGGTCCGGGATGGCGTGCTCTCGCGGTATGTGCTCGACAGCTATTCCGCGCGCCGCCTCGGGATGCAGTCGACCGGCAACGCGGGCGGCGTGCACAACCTGATCGTTGAGCCGACGGGCCACGGTGGTGAGCCCGAGTTGTTGCAGATGTTGGACACCGGCCTGTGGGTCACCGAGGTGATGGGGCAGGGCGTTAATCTCGTGACCGGCGATTATTCACGCGGCGCCGCGGGTTTCTGGGTGGAGCGTGGCCAGATTGTTCACGCCGTGGAGGAAATCACCATCGCCGGCAATTTGGCGGATCTTTACCGCCAGATCGTGGCAACGGGAACCGATCTCGACGTTCGTGGCAGCATCCATTGCGGTTCGATTCTGGTCGAGTGCATGACGGTGGCTGGTTCAGCCTGACATTGAGCAAGCGGCGCGAGTCGATCCCCAGCCATATGGACGTGGCGGTCGAGGCATGCTTCGCCGGGATCGGTGGTTGGCCGCACGAGACGCCGGTCTCCGAAAAATGCCGCGGCGCCGGCAAGAATCGCTCGATCGGCCGGGCGATCACGGTCGATGCGGTCCTCGATGAATTTCTGGATAAGGAGGTCAGCAGTCGATGGAGCTTTACACCTATCATCGCAGCGTCGCCGCGCACAGGGTTCGTATCATTCTGAATATAAAGGGGTTGTCCTGCGACTACCGATTCGTCGACATCGCCGGGGACAAACTGCAGCGCTACCAGTTTCGCGCCCTCAACCCGCAGGGCTTGGCGCCGGTGCTGGTGGATGACGGTCATGTGATCACCCAATCGATGGCCATCATGGAATATCTGGAGGAGCGCTGGCCCACCCGGTCGGTGCTGCCCAAGGACAGTCTCGGTCGGGCGCGGGTCCGCGCCCTGGCGCAGTTGTTCGTGTCGGACATCCAGCCCCTGCACAACCTGCGGGTCTTGCGTTACCTGCGCAGCCGGCAGGGTCAGGACGATGCGCAGATCAAACAGTGGTCGGCGCATTGGATCGCAGAAGGACTGATGGCGGCGGAACATCTGCTCGCGAGCAGCAACGAGACCGGCACCTATTGCCATGGGGATCATCCATCGATCGCCGACGCCTGTCTGATACCGGAGGTACATGAGGCCATCGAGCAAGGCGTGGACTTGTCCGCGTTTCCCGTGGCGCGCCGGATCTATGCGACCTGCATGACGCTGGCGGCTTTTCAGGCCGCAGCGCCCGAGACGCAGCGGGATGCCGCCGGGTTATCGGCAACTGTCTGGGCATGAGCGGGCGGCGTTCTCGCGGCAGTGCGACATCACCTGTTCGATCCCTGGTTCACCGAGCACGCCTCGCTGTCAGGACTTCGGCACCGTGCCGGGCGCGCTGATGGGCATGTTCACGCCGGCACCGGTGAAGCGCATCACGCCGTCTTCCACCGCCCCGAATCGGAGGCTCACGATATCCCGCGCGTAGTTCTGATAGAGCTTCCAGGGTGCCTTCGAGCCCTGCTTGGGGAATTTGTCGATGGCGCGCTGGATATAGCCTGAGGAGAAATCCACGAAGGGTAATTCGGCCAGGTCCGGGTCGTCGTTGTGTGGCGTGCAGAACCGGTACCCGTGCCGATCCATGTGATTGATCAGACGGCAGACGTAGAGACTGGTGAGATCGCACTTGAGTGTCCAGGACGCATTGGTATAGCCCGTGGCCTGGGCTAGATTGGGCACATCCTTGAACATCATGCCCTTGTAGGTGATGCTTCGGCCCGGTTCCCAGGTTTGTCCATCTACACTGAACGTCACGCCACCGAGGGGAACGAGTTCCAGTCCGGTCGCCGAAACGATGATGTCTGCCGCGATCACCCGGCCGGACTTGAGGCGGATACCGGTTGGCGTGAATTCTTCGATGTGGTCGGTGACAACTTCTGCGCGGCCTGAGCGGATGGCCTTGAACAAATCGTTGTTGACTGCGATGCACAGCCGTTCTTCCCAAGGGTTGTAGCGCGGATTGAAGTGCACGTCGACATCGCAGGCATCCCCGAGCTGATGACGCATGTGCAGGCGCAACGCCTTGCGGACGAGCTTGGGCCAGCGTCGGGAAACCTGGAAGAACAAAGTCGCTAGCCAGACGTTCTTGAAACGGTTTACGGCCGACCCGAGCCGTTGGGGCAGCAGCAGGCGCAGGGCTTCGGTCAGCGGGTCCCAGTCCGGCAGCCCGATGACGTAGGTGGGCGATCGTTGCAGCATGGTTACATGGGCGGCTTTTTCCGCCAACGCCGGTACCAAGGTTACGGCGGTCGCACCGCTACCGATGACGATGACACGTTTGCCCGCGTAGTCCAGATCCTCCGGCCACTGCTGCGGATGGATCAGTATTCCCCCAAAGCGCTCCTGGCCGGGAAACTGGGGCATATAGCCACTGTCGTAGCGGTAATACCCGCTGCACATATAGAGGAAGTTGCAGGTGTAGCGGATGAGCTCGCCCTGCACCTCGGCTTCAACGGTCCAGCGGGCATCCTTGCTCGACCAACTAGCGTGCTTGACCGCATGACCGAAGCGGACGTGGCGGTCTACCTGGTGTTCCCGGGATGTTTCGCGAATGTAGTCACGGATCAAGGCGCCTGGCGCAATGGCCTGGCGATGATTCCATGGGCGGAACGGGAAGCCCAGCGTGTACATGTCCGAGTCGGAGCGCAATCCAGGATAGCGAAACAGATCCCAGGTTCCGCCGATCGCTTGCCGCCCTTCGAGGATCGCATAGGATTTCTGCGGGCAATGCTCGTTCATGCGCGCGCCTGCGCCGATACCCGACAGGCCGGCACCGACGATCAGAACGTCGAAATGTTCCATGGTTCAGACCCCTCGTCGTCATCAGCACATCTCAGGCACCCGCAAGTGCGCGCGCCGACGAAATTATGGTGCTGAACGGCGGTACAGAGCCGCTCGGCAGATGTCCAGCGCATACGAGCGCTTTCTTCAAGAGAAGTACAGCGTACAAGGACTTGCAAGTGCTCGCCTTCTTGGAGATGAGGCTTTGCTGCGGTAAAGCGAAATGCTTACAGCAAAATCAGTCAACGTCACAGCGATCGACGTGTGCGCCATCTACAATCGATCCTATGAGGCGCACGGGCAAGCTCGCTTGCCGTCTGCGCGCGGCCTCGACAAAAGAAATCGATAGTCCTGATTGCTGGTTGGCCGTCAGGGGGAGGAGGATGTCATGGACACGATTTCATCGACGCAGAAGGTTGCGCCGCCCGCGGAGCATTCCATCGAGCCCCGGCCGGTGCAGTTCAACATCACGGACGCAAGCCCGCGTCATTGGTTCGCCAACGACCCGTTCCGGACGCAGTTCTTCAACGCGCTCTTCACGACTTTTCCGCCGGGGGAAAACTTCTTCGTCCGCAGCGTGGTGCATTATCGCGACCGCATCACCGATCCGGTGCTTCTGAAACAGATCAATGCGTTTGCGGGGCAGGAGGGTACGCACGCAAGTTCGCATCAGGACCACCTCGACATTCTCTCCCGCCAGGGCTACACGAGCCTCGAGCGGGAGAATCGCTACATCATCGATCCTTTCCTCAGGCTGGCCAACCGAATCGCTCCTAAGTTTTCGCTGGCACTGACGGTGGCGCTGGAGCATTTCACCGCGATGCTGGCCCATCAGGCGATTGCTCGCTCGGATTTGTTTCGTGATCCTGCGCATGAAGACTTCAAACCTTTGATGGAATGGCATGCCGCCGAGGAAATCGAGCACAAGGCAGTGGCTTTCGATGTCTACCAGCAAGTCGACGGCAGCTATTGGCGTCGCATCGGCGCCATGATCGGCGCGACCTTCTTCATGGTGGTGCTGTTGGTGCCGATGCGCATGAGCCCCTTGCTGTACCGGGACGGTGTGCTGTTCAACTGGCGCACCTGGCGCGACGGACTGTCGTTCCTCTACGGCAAGGAGGGCATGTTCCGCATGCCCTGGAACCATTACAAGCAGTTCTATCGGCGCGACTTCCATCCCTGGGATGTGCAGGATTTCGATCTGATCCGTCCCTTCCGTGATGAGTATCAAAGCGGTCTGTGGCTGGAGGCGAGTCGGGTGAAGCGCGTGGCCTGACGGACCCCGGGCCGCGCCGTGCGGGCGCGGTCCATTCCTCGAAAAGTTGGTGCGCCATGGTGCGCCCGGATTCGTTCGCAACCCGCGACATCGGACTTCCAGGGATTTTCACGGATGAAACCCCGTTTCAAATGGCTGTCGGCGGCAGCGGCGCTGGCGCTCATGGGCATCGGCGTCTACGTCTGGACGGATTTGCAGTCGGCGCCGGTCTGTCTTGGCGAGGCGGCCGCGCGCGACCCGTATGCCCCCGTCGTGCTGAGCGGATGGGGTTTTGACGCCGCCAATACGCGGGCGGTCCCGGAGACGGTGCAAGGAATCGGGCCCCGGGACTGGCCGCATCTGACCGTGCAGTGGGCGTTTCGCTTTCCGTGGTGGACCAACAAGGCGCGTTCCCAGCCGGCGGTGACGGCCGACACGATCTATGTCGGCAGCCAGCGGGGATGGGTATACGCCCTCAACCGCTGGGTCGGCTGTGTGCGCTGGAAAACCTTCGTCGGCGCCGAGGTGCGTACAGGCATGGTTCTGGGCGGCGCGGGTCCTGGCGGTGAGCGCCTGCTGTTTTTCGGCGATTTCAACGGCAACGTGCATGCGCTCGATGCGGGAACCGGGGCGCACCGGTGGAAGGTGGCGGCCGACACGCATCGCCTGGCCACCGTGACCGGTACGCCCGCGTTGTATGACGGGCGACTCTATGTGCCGGTATCGTCCATCGAAGTCGCGGTGTCGGCCTTGCCCGTCTACCCATGCTGCACGTTCCGCGGCTCAGTCCATGCGTTCGATGCGGCGACGGGCGCGAGCCTCTGGCAGACCTTTACCACAGAGCCGTCCACGCCACGTGACCGAAATGCACTTTTCATTCGGCGCTGGGGGCCATCGGGCGCGCCGATCTGGAGTGCGCCGACCATCGATGTCGCCCGCAAACGTCTATATGTCGGGACGGGCGAGAACTACAGCCAGCCCACCAATACGCTGAGTGACGCGATCCTCGCGCTGGATCTGGAGGATGGCCGCATCCTGTGGTCGCGCCAGTTCACGGCCAGGGATGCGTGGAACATGAGCTGCATCCTCCCGGGCGGTGTGAATTGCCCGGAGAATGCCGGCCGCGACCTCGATTTCGGCGCTTCACCGGTCTTGGCGCGCGGCGCTGATGGCCGCGATGTCCTCGTGGCGGGCCAGAAATCCGGCGTGGTCTATGGCATCGATCCCGAAGATGGCGTCGTGCGCTGGTCGCGCCGCCTGGGTCGCGGCGGGCCTTTGGGCGGCGTGCACTGGGGCCTCGCGGCCCGTGATGGACGGGTGTTCGTGCCGATCTCCGATTATCTGAAGCCCATCCCCGGCCTGAAGGCGCCCCAGCCGGAGGACCCTGCGCTCCCCAAGGCGCCGGGGCTCTACGCGCTGGATGCAGCGACGGGCCGAGTGCTGTGGGCGGCGCCGGTGCGCCCGGTTTGCCCGGATGCAGAGCAATGCTATCCCGGCCTTTCAGCGGCCGTCACGGCCATGTCGGAAGGGATCGTCGCCGCAACGCTCGACGGGCGAGTGCAAGTCTATGACAGTGATACCGGGGAACTGCTGTGGGAGCGTCCGACTGCCCGCGGGTTCCGGGCCGTGGACGGGCGATTGGCTCACGGTGGCGCGATCGACGCCGGTGGAGCCATCGTGGCTGGGTCTCAGCTGATCGTCAATTCAGGGTATGGCTTGTTCAGTCAGGCGCCCGGCAATGTCCTTTTGGTGTACGGCGCACCGAACCGGGCGTCGCATCAGGGGGTGGGAGTGGAAAAATGAAGATCTGGCTGGTAATCCTGATCGTGGCGGCGCTGATGCACGGCTTGCGAACCTGGCTTGTGCGGCGACCGTTGCCTGCCGTCAATCACGAGCCTTTTGACGGTGTCCTCGAGCAGGTCAACGAGTCGGTCGTGGCGTATCGGGCGGCGGCTGTGTCGCCTCACTGCAGCGTCATCGCCATACACGGGTTTCTTGAGGATTATCGGTATTTCACGGATTTGTATCGCGATCCGTCGCTTGAGCTGGTGCTGGTCAACAACAGCGGCTACCACTGTCCCGTGCTCGATCGTCGCCCGCAGCCCGCTCCTTGGGGCGCTGTGAGCAATCCTTATCCAATCGGCAGCATCGAGCACGACGCCTTCGTGTTTAATCTCGCCCTCGCTCATCGTGTCACCGGCACCCGTGTGCGTGCCCATGGGCATTCCCGTGGCGGGGCAGTGGTGCTGGAGGCGGCGCGGCAGAACCCGGGCCTGTTTCGAGACGTCGAGGTGATTCTCGAGGCGCCGGTCTTGCCCGGAGGCAAGGGCTATCCCATGCTGGAACTGGCGTTTTCGGCGCCCGGCCGTTATCTGTTGCCGATCACCTTCACCCTGCTGCGCCAGATCGACATCGTCCGCTTCGGCGGATTCATGTTTGCCCCGCTGACGCCGCGCAAGGTGGAATTGCTGCGCGGCTTGTACTTCTCGCCCAAGACGTTTCAAGTTGTGCTGGACAACCTGGTTTCGATGCGGCGGTGGATCGCCGATCGTGACCAATCCATATTCGCCAATATCACTCACGGCACCATCCTCATCGGGGCCAGCGATCGCGTCCTCGACCGCCCTTCCATGCTCCGGAGTGCGCGGATGGCCGGGCCGGGATGGGAGGTCGTCGAAACGCGCGGTACCAGTCATTTCGTGTCGCTGGATCGGCCCAACGCGGTGCCGGCGCTATCCACACCGGGGTCGCTTTGACCGCTATCGCCAGTAGTCTGGATAGTCGATAAGCAGCTTGTCGTCTCATCGAGACTGTCGCGTCCGCTTTTGATTTCGATCATGGGATGGGCTGCGACCCGCTGTGTAGACTTCTGCACGTTCATTGGCTGACGCTATGAGGTTGAATTCAGCCTCTGCATTGAACATTTGTTTAGGGATTGTATGGAGCGGCCGACTCATTTACATTTATGCCACTATTCGGCTCGGGCGGCGGGAGAGCAAAAGCACCCAGAACCCTCCGATAAGTATTAAACAAAACAATATAACTCGACTGAATGATCAGGATTCTCCAGGTCGATCGGGCGCTTGTTTCTGCTCGCTGGGGGATTGAACAAGATCATTCATGAATGCGTGGTGACCCGGGTGGGTGAACAACCGATCGGGTTTACGAAGGACGCGAGAGTTCCGAAATTTTCAGCGGCAACTGGAGTTCGAAGGAAATGAATACCACGACGGGAGCATATGGCACGGGGGCGGCGCCGGACACCGCAGGACCACCGACGAAGTCGGCCGTGCGCAACGTTCAGGAGCAGATGGCAGCCTGGAAGAACATCGACTACACACTGATCCCGATCTTTTCGATCCTGATCGGCGGCGTAACGGTGTTCCTGATCGCATTGACGGTCGGCGACTGGGACTACTGGCAGGATTGGCGTGACCGCCGCTATTGGCCGCTGGTGACGCCGTTTTCGCTGATCATTCCAGCTGCGATTTTCAATTACTTCTTCTGGAAGCGGTTCCGCCTGCCGATCGGCGCCACGGCCATGATCCTGGGCTATATGTTTGGGGTGTGGGTCAGCCGGTACATGAACTTCCATGTGTTTGCCAACTTCCCCATGAACTTCGTCTCGCCGTCGACCTTCATCGGCATGGGGATCCTGCTGGATTGTACGCTCGCGCTCAGTCGCAGCTTCTTCATCACCGGGCTGGTGGGGGCGTTCCTTTTCGCCATTGTTCTTTATCCCTTGAACTGGATCACCATGGCGCCCTTCCACGTGCCCGTCGAATACAACGGTTATCTCGTGACCGTGGCCGACCTGATGGGTTACCAGTACATCCGGACCGCCATTCCCGAGTATGTGCGCATCATCGAGGAGTCGACCTTGCGCACGTTCGGCGAGGCCGTCACGCCGCTCACCGCATTCTTTGCGGGCTTCGTCACCATTCTGAACTACTACCTCTGGGTGTGGATCGGATCGCTGCTGACGCAGAATCGGTGGCTGACGCGCCTGATCTGAAGTCAAGCAAGCGAGAAGGGAACAGCGGCTCCGCGCCTGAGCGCGGGCCGCAATCTGAACAAGGGACCACGGGGCGCGTCGCGCGAACCGTTCATTCGGGGATTGCCGAACATCATGAAAACGATCAGACACATCAGGTTGGCAAGCTGGGGGGCATACGCACTCGCCCTCTTGATGAGCGTGGCAGGGCCTCTTTACAGCCCGTCCGCGGATGCACACGGCGAGCGCGCGCAGCAGGCCAGTCTGCGCATGCGGACCATGCACTGGTTCGATACCGATATCCAGCCGCGCAAGATCGCGGTCAACGAAACGATCCGTGTCACGGGCCGTTTCATGCCGTCCAAGTCCTGGCCGGAGCACGTCCGCTCGGTCGAGGAATCGGCGTTTATGAACATCGGCGTGCCCGGTCCGGCTTTTGTGCGCGTCGACTCAAGGGTCAACGGGGTCCCCATGATTCGCTCGACGCGTTTCCATCTGGGTGAGATCTACGAATACGAGATCGTGCTCAAGGCGCGCGCACCTGGACGCTACCACGTTCATCCGGTGATCAGCGTGGAAGGTGCCGGCCCCATCATCGGGCCCGCCTTCTGGGTCGAGGTGGCTGGTGATCAGAAAGACTTCCAACACACCATTACCACCATGACCGGGGAAACCATCAACCCCGAAACCTATGCGATGTCGACCATCCTCTGGTGGAACGCGCTGTGGTTCGTGATCGGCATTGCTTGGATAGCGTGGTGGTTCCGCAAGCTTCCCGTGATCATGCCGCGCTACATCAAGGTGCAGGATCTCGGTGACGACCAAGCCAACCAACTGATCACCATTCCGGACATGATCGTTTCGGTGCTGTTCTTCGGTTTCGTCATGCTGGTGATCGCCGGAGGATTCTTCTGGGCAAACTACAAGTATCCCATCACTGCCGTGCTGCAGACCGGCAAGGTCGAAGTCGAGCCGCTGCCCATGCCGCCTCAGAAGGTCGAAGTCGAAGTCAACAAGGCCACCTATCGCATTCCCGGCCGCAGCTTCCAGATCGAGATGACGGTGACCAATCGCAGTGATCGGCCGGTTCAGGTTGGTGAGTTCAGCGCGGCGAACATCCGCTTCATCAATGCCAAGATGTTCGATATCAAGCCGCAGGATGAGCACGACCTCGTTGCATCTTCCGGTTTGCGCGTGGACAGTCCTGCAATCGAGCCGGGCGAGACACGCACCATCACCATTTATGCCGATGATGCCCTGTGGGAGACCTACCGTTTGGTCAGTTTGATCAACGAGCCGGACGGTCGGTTTGCGGCCCTGCTGATGTTCTACGACGATCAGGGAACGCGTTACCTGAATGAAATTCAGGGGCCGATGATTCCGTCCTTCGGTTGATCCTGCAAACGCCTCCAGGCTGGCGATGCTCGCGTTCAGAGTGGCGTCGCCGGCCTTTGGCTCATAAGAATGAAAATTCGCTACGACGGAGGGCGACACGATGAATTTGAGCGCGGCCTCTATTCACTCTGCCAAAAGACTTTTCCGATTGATGATTCTTTTGCTTTTCTCGGTCTCGGGCGTGGCCTGGGGACACGGTGGGGTGTCGATCGAAGATGACATGTGCATCATGCAGGTGGGGCCCTACCGGGCGCACTTCACCGGGTACATCCCTGATCGACGTGCCACGCAGGAATTCTGCGAAGACATTCCGGACACCGGGCGTGCCATTTTTGCAATCGATTTCATCAACGACGAACTGCGGCGTATGCAGGTTGATTTTCGCATCATTCGTGATGTGAACAACGTCGGCATCCGGGCTACATATGATGATTTGGGGACGAAGGAGGACATCGAGCGGGCGACAATTTACTACCGGCCACCCGAGGTTCTGTCGACGGGCACGTTCAATGCGTCGCATACGTTCCCGGAGAAGGGGCATTTCATCGGCATCGTGACTGCGCGTCATCCCGAGACTGGAAAGGAGTACGTTTCCGTCTTTCCTTTTGCGGTCGGCATCTTTCGATGGGGTCCGATCGTCACGCGACTGGTGCTGATTATCGTCCTGGTCGGGGCCGTAGCCGCATTTTTCATTACAAGAGCCATGCGTAAGTAATTCGACGACTTGCGGTATCACGGCCGCACCATCAACAGCCAAACTTCAAGGCCACGGATAGGTCTATTGCTAAACGGAATCTCACCGATGCTTGATCGAGGGGTTCCATTTTTCAGGCAACAATTCTGCCGACTGCAGATGCGCCGGCCCCGGATTGGGGTTTGTATGCGGTGTCGATCGAAGTGGGACAGATTTTCATGCAACGAAAAGCGCTGTGGATCGTTTTCGTGGTGTTGTCGCTATGCGGGGCCTTGCTCGTGCCGCGGCAATGGTACCCGTTGTCCTGGCAGGTGCGTTGGTATCAGACCTTCGGACCGGGGGGCTACGTCGAGCGGCCGGCCAGCGACCAAGGGCCGGATCTTTCCACCGAGGAGTATTGTCCTGAGGACGTCCTCGGTTGGCGCAAAGGCCAGGTGATCGACGGAGTCGAGATCGACCCATCACCCAACTGCATCGCGGACAATCCATATCTCGTCGCGGCTGCGGTAAAGGGAACGAACAATGTCTCGCCCGCGACCTTGATGCGGTCGGGGCTGACGCCAGATGCCGTGGTCATGGGACGGGATCTCGACGGGGATGGCGATCCGGATGAAGTCCATATTCGGCTGGAGGTGACCGAACTGAACGGCAGTTCTCCGGATCGCCCGGATCCCATGACGCAGTATGAAATCGCACCCGGGATTCGGCCCGGGCTGTGGGTATTCACGCCCAAATCGGTGGGCATGTCCACGGAAAACTTCGAGTCCGTGAAGGCCAATCCCCTGCTGCGGGCGCCCAGTCCGGTCATCCGGGTTGAGCAGGGCGACAAGGTCTACCTCACGCTCGAAAACACCCACTACATGCCGCATACCATCCATCTGCACGGCATCGACCATCCATTCTCGCAGGATCATGGCATGCCGCATGAAGAAGGCATGTCGGCGCACGCCATCCATGGCCATGATGAAAAGGTGACGCCACGCGGGAATGACGGTGTGGCGGAGACCAGCGAAGTGCCATCGATGCCGGCGCGCGCGCATACCTATGTGATTCAACCACGCGTGGCAGGGACCATGTTCTATCACTGCCACGTGCAGGCCAACATCCATATTTTGATGGGCATGCAGGGCATGTTCGTCGTCGAGGAGAATCGGCCCAACAACTGGGTTCAGACCCTGAACATCGGTGCCGGACAGGTTCGCCACCCGTCCGTGGCGGTAAAGGAACAGTTCGATCGGGAGTACGATCTTCATTATGAGGATCTCTACAAGGAGCTGGGTGATGTGATCCAGAGTCGCATCGATCCGCGATTGATCATCCGTGACGCCCATCGGCGCTGGGACATCACACAGGCAGCGCCCAGTTATTTCCTGCTCAACGGCCGATCATTTCCCTACACGATGCGCGAGTCTTTGATCGTGGTCGGCGCCCATGAAAAAGTAAAGTTGCGCATGCTCAACGGCGGCAACAAGACGGTTCCCGTTCATCCTCATGGACACAAATTGACCATCACTCATCTCGACGGCATCCCGGTGCCACCGGCCGCACGGGTGATCCGCGACGTGATCACGCTCAATTCGGCCGAGCGGGTGGATGTCGAACTCGATACCACGGACGATGGTCTGCACAGCTATGGTCCCGGCATCTGGCTCATGCATGATCATCAAGAGGTGGCGCAGACCAATGCAGGGCTGTATCCCGGTGGCAGCATCAACGCCATCGTCTATGAGGATTACCTCGATGAGCGCGGATTCCCGAAGGTCCAAGGCGTGGAGTGGAAGAAGTTCTTTACGCCTGAATTCTACCGCCGCGAAGTACCGGTCTGGGTGGACTACGACCCGGTCAATCGTCTGGCCGATGTTAGCGGTAGTTCACGCGAAACGGTTCGCTTCCTGCTGTTGGGCGGCGTAGCCGGGAGTTGGCTGGCGGTGCTGATCGCCTTGCTGCGGCGGCGGTCTGTTTCAGCTGGAGGCTGATGTCATGCCCTGGCGTTGTTTTCTGACTCTCCTGCTGGCGGGCTGGCTGGCCGTGATGGTCTGCGGGGTGGCTTTCGCCGCTGAAGACGCGGCAGTGCCGAAGGCGATGGACCATTCGCAGATGGACCATTCGCAGATGGACCACTCGCAGATGGACCACTCGCAGATGGACCACTCGGGGCACGGCGGCCATAAGATGACCCTCGATGATGAGGGCATGGTCATGAACTGGAATGACGATACGCTGCCCGAGGATTGCCGCAGCATCAGTCGGGACTATGCATTCGAAGTCCGGGCCGGCACGCGGTACGCGGAAAGCTACAACGGCACGATTTTCGGCATGAGCCAGCATGAGTTCCGCGTCGAGCCCTGCAGCAGGATCACGGTGACGTTCATCAACGAAGATGAGGTACGCCACCAATTCATGGTGCATCAGTTGCCGAAGTATCTGTACCCCCAGGGCATGTTCCATCTCGAAGCGGCCGGTGGCGCGACCAAGAAGGGGACCTTCATCGTTCCCAGCGACGACAGAACCTACCTCGTGCACTGTGACTTGGCGCAGCACATGGAAAAGGGCATGAAAGGGCAACTGGTCGTCGGGCGTGGTAGCCAGGATCTTCCGAGCGTGCCCGGCGTCACAGCCGCCTTTCGTCGCGATTGGTACACCGACCCGGCCGTCTTATGGGGCGCTTTTGCCGGGGGGTTGGGCATGTCCTTGATCGGTGTCTTGATGTTGCTCCGCCGCCGTTGATGGCAACGTTGCGGCGTTCCTCTCGTTGCTTTCACGTGCTGCCTCAATCGCTTCGCGCGCAAACGCCAACAGCGCACCGTTGCGCTGGGGCCAGTCGAGATGCCGGCCGGAATGGGGGCAATAACGCGTCTCGGCTTTCGCTGTCGCGCTTCGCCAGCTGAGGCACCCGTCGTCGGGCATAGCCATGGGTTCAGCGCCGCCGTCATTGCACTGAGCCCACCACTGGGCGGCTTCCCGACCATAGCCCGGGAACAGGCGGTCCCGCTCACCATGCAGCACCATGACGGCCAGCGGCCCTGGGCAGGACTGCTGGGCCAAGTCTGTGCCCCGGATGCCGGCGGCACTGGGAATGATCGCGACCGGATGGTGCGGAAGGTCATGCAAAAACGCCAGTGCGCTGCTCACCGTTCCCCCGTCGGAATGGCCCGTATAAACCAGACGATCGAGATCGACGCAATACTGACCGGACACGCTGTCGGGGACGCGTCCCAAATCGCGGATCGTTTGCTGGCTCAAGCCGCGGCTGCCGGCGTAGGCGACGATGAAGCCCGCCGCGGTGGCCTCATGGGTCAGGCCGGTGAAGCGTTCGTTCAATGCAGGCCCGATACCGGCCGGTGCGAAGACCACCAGCAGGGGGTGTGGCCGCGTCGCATCGTAGTTCTGCGGGACGCGCACGCGGATCGGGACACCGCCCGGCGTGCGCAGATCGGCTGCATCCGGATGCGCGCTGCGCGGACCCGCCGGACAGGATGCGGGTGCGATGCCCGTGTAGTCGTGGGCGGCCGGCGCCAATGCAGCGCCCCAGTACAGATGAGTGGCAGCGAGCCAGACTGGCAGCGTGATGAACACACCTCCGATGACCAGCACGATCACGGCCAGCGGAAGGTAGAAGCGTAGAGGAAGTGATCCGCGGGGCATCCGTGCTCCTTGGGTCTGATCGCGGTCAACCGGCGTGGGGCATGACCAGCAGGCGCGGTTCGGTCATCTCGTCCATGGCGCTGCGCACGCCCTCTCGTCCGAGACCGCTGTCCTTGACACCCCCGTAAGGCATGGCGTCATCGCGAAAGCTCGAGGATTCGTTGACGATGACAGCGCCAACTTCAAGTTTATCCCAAGCCTGCATGATCGTATCCATGTCGCGCGTGAACAGTGCGGCTTGCAAACCGTAGCGGCTGGCGTTGACGAGCGCAAAAGCTTCTTCCAGAGTGTCGAAGGGACGCAAGACCACCACCGGTCCGAAGGCTTCCTCGGCCCAGATCCGACAGGTTTCGGGGACGCGATCCAGTACGGTCGGCTCGAGGATGGCGCCGTTCCGACCGCCACCGCACAGTACCCGGGCATCACCGGCCGCAGCCTCGGCGATCCACTCCGTCAGCCGCCGCGCCTCACCCTCGTCGATCAGCGGTCCGACGGTGGTTGTTTCATCGGCCGGATCGCCGACGGCGAGGCCTTTTACGGCTGCAAGCAGCCGCTCTGTAAACGGTGCTATGAGCGATCGATGCACCAGAATGCGCTGGACACTGATGCAGCTCTGCCCCGAGTGGGTGAAGCCGCCCTGCACGAGCGCTTGAACGGCCGCATCGAGATCGGCGTCTGCTGCGACGATGGCCGCAGCGTTGCCGCCGAGTTCGAGTGTGACGCGCTTCTTGCCCGCGCGACGCTTGAGATCCCAGCCGACACTTGCCGAGCCGGTGAAGCTGAGAAAGCGCAGCCGCTCATCGGTCACTAGACAATCAGCCGCCGCACGGGTAGCCGGCAGAATGGAGAAGGCCCCAGGCGGTAAATCGGTTTCAGCCAGAATCGTTCCCAGACGCAAGGCGCTGACCGGCGTCGCGCTGGCGGGTTTGAGCACGAAGGGGCAGCCTACCGCCAACGCGGGCGCGACCTTGTGGGCGACGAGATTCAAGGGAAAGTTGAACGGGGTGATGAAGGCGCATGGTCCGATGGGAAAACGGCGTGCGAAGGCCAGCGCAGCGCCGCTCAACGGGCTGCCGCGCAGGTCATGCATGGCGCCGACTGGGTGACCGGCTGCTTCGGCCGCCAGCTCGAAGGTGCGCAGCAAGCGGGACACTTCAGCGCGTGCCGCGCCGATCGGTTTGCCGCCTTCCCGCACCAGGATCGTCGTCAAGTCGGCCGCTTCGTCCTGGAGACGCGTGTGACAGTGGCGCAGAATACGCTGCCGCTCGTAAGGCTTCAGTTGCGCCATCGCAGGCGCGGCCTCCGCTGCAGCGGCGATGGCCGCGTCCATGAGGGTCGCGTCGGCGTGGCACACCGCCCACACTGGCGTGCCATGGTATTTGTCATGCACGACGAGGTGGTCGTCCGTCTCGACGGCTCGATTGGCGAAGAAGCAGGGCACTACGGGAAGGTTCATGGTGATATTCCTCGGCAAGATGAGGTTCGCTAGCCGCGATGACAAGCAGGCACGGGACTGCTTTCCGAGACCCCGCAAGCACACGAAGGTTCAGTCGTTCGATATTGTGAAAGCCGGCGGAGTGGCATGCCTGCCCATTCTTGTGGCAGCCGGAATCGCGGCGGCGAGCAGGGCGCCGGCCTCGGGTCGGCTGGCGCTGACCGTGGGGGAGCTCACTCTGCAGGTCGAGGTCGCCGAGACCGCGGCAATGCGCCAGCGCGGATTATCCGGTCGGGGCGCGGAGGCTGATGATGCGGCGATGCTGTTCGTATTTCCACGGGAGGAACGACCCTGTTTCTGGATGAAAGACACCGCCTTGGCGTTGAGCTTGGTGTTCATGGATGCGCAAGGCGTCATCCGGCAGCAGGAGGCGCTCGCGCCAAACGATGAGCGCTACGTCTGTGCGCGCCAGCCGATCTTGTGGGCGCTCGAAGTGTCGGCGCATAGCCAGGCTGCGCAGCAACTCACGATCGGACAGCATGTGCATGGGCTACCGAAACCTGCACCTTCCGATCATCAGTGGCTACCGCGATGATGCGGCAGCCCGGGACGCTGCTAGAGACGCGTCTTGTGGCCGGTGGCTCCTTCGCTTGGCTCTCTATGGCCGGCCGAGCGATCGGGCCGAGCCTGCGATGCGGTCTTTTCTGATTGCAGAGCGGAGGTGGCTTGTTGCGGCTGGGGCCGCGTTCAACGGCCCGCCACTGGTTTGCGCTCTTCGTTTGCCGTCGAGAAGGGGGGCGGACGTGGTGGGCCCTGTGGGACTCGAACCCACAACCAACGGATTATGAGTCCGCTGCTCTAACCGATTGAGCTAAAGGCCCATGCTGATCATGCTGAATGTCGTGCGCAGCCGTAACGCCCGACAGTTATCGCTTCGCGCCCGAGATTGGCCGTGACGGTGCTCCCCTAAAAGCCGCTCTCGTGGGCTTCGGACGACACGCCACTCCGAGCTAGTCTTCGAGGAAACTGCGCAGCATTTCGGAGCGCGAGGGATGGCGCAGTTTGCGCAGTGCCTTGGCCTCGATCTGCCGGATGCGCTCGCGCGTCACATCGAACTGCTTGCCGACCTCTTCCAGCGTGTGGTCGGTGTTCATCTCGATGCCGAATCGCATGCGCAGCACCTTGGCCTCGCGCGGCGTGAGGGTCGCCAGCATGGCGTGCGCCGCCTCGCGCAAGCCTTCCCGCGTCGCCATTTCGGCGGGCGAGGGGATATTGGTGTCCTCGATGAAATCGCCCAGATGCGAATCCTCGTCATCGCCGATGGGCGTCTCCATCGAGATGGGCTCTTTCGCAATTTTGAGCACTTTGCGTACCTTGTCCTCGGGCATCTCCATCTTTCGCGCCAGCTCATCGGGGGTGGGTTCGCGACCCATTTCCTGCAGCATCTGGCGCTGCACGCGGTTGATCTTGTTGATGGTCTCGATCATGTGCACCGGGATGCGGATGGTGCGCGCCTGGTCGGCGATCGAGCGGGTGATGGCCTGGCGAATCCACCACGTGGCGTAGGTCGAGAACTTGTAGCCGCGACGGTATTCGAACTTGTCCACCGCCTTCATGAGGCCGATGTTGCCCTCCTGGATCAGATCCAGGAACTGCAGTCCACGGTTGGTGTACTTCTTGGCGATGGAGATCACCAGACGGAGGTTGGCCTCGACCATTTCCTTCTTTGCGCGGCGAGCCTTGGCGTCGCTGACGGTTTTCTGGCGGTTGATTTCCTTGATGGTCGCCAACGGCAGATGGGCCTCCCGCTCGATGTTGCGGAGTGTTTCCTGCAGCGCGACGATTTCGTCGCGATGACGAGCAATGCTTGCCGAATGCTTGCGCTTGGCGCGAATTTGTTTTTCGATCCAGTCGCCATCCGTCTCATGATCCTGAAACGCCTGCAGGAAATCACGTCGCGACATGCCTGCTTGGGTTACGCACAGATCCATGATCGCCCGTTCCTGGCGCCGAATGGCTTCCACGAGTTGCCGCAACTGATCGCCCAGTTCGACGATGATGCGCGGCGCGAACTTGAACTGCAGAAAGAGGTGGATCAACGCCTGCTGTGCTGCTTGAGTGGATGCGTGGTCCACGCCGTGTTCCTGGAGATGCGCCAGTACGACCTTGTGTTGCGCGTCGAGCGCAGCCATGCGCAGCGCTACTTCCTGAAGATCTGGGCCCGTCTCGGGGGCTTCGACGCTGCCCTCATCGTCGTCATCTCCGTCGGCCGACTCCGCCTCGATGTCTATGGGTGGCAGCTCTGCCGGTTCCTCTACGGATGCATCGGCTTCAAATTGCGCGGGATCGATGAATCCAACCACCAGGTCGGTGATGCGTGCACCCGAATCGCAAATGCGGGCGTATTCGCTGAGTACGAAAGCGGTCGACGCCGGCAGTGCTGCCAAGGCCTTGAGCGCTTCGACCTGACCTTCCTCGATCCGCTTCGCGATACTGATTTCGCCTTCGCGCGTGAGCAATTCGACCGTTCCCATCTCCCGCATGTACATGCGTACGGGATCGGTCGTGCGTCCGATCTCGCCGTCCACCGAGGAGGCCAAGGCGGCGGCTGCTTCTTCCGCTTCGTCTTCATCGTTGGTGGTCACGGCGACGTCGGAGAGCAGGATGTCTTCGGAATCCGGCGCATGTTCATGCACGGAAATGCCCATGTCGTTGAACATGGCGATGATGTCTTCGATCTGCTCGGGGTCCACGAGGTCGTCGGGGAGATGGTCATTGACCTCGGCGAAGGTGAGATAACCTTGATCCTTTCCCTTTGAAATCAAAGACTTGAGAAGAGAGCGCTGATCTTCGCTCATACGGCGGGTCAACCTCAAAAGGGGGGCGCAACCAAACGCGCCATTATACACCAAATCGCGTCAGTCCGGATCGGCACCTCATGCCTCGCGCCGCGCAAGCAGGTACCGCAACCGTTGTTTCTCGCGTTCGTCCAATGCTGCCGTGGCCGCCTTGGCCAGCAAGCCATCGAGCTCGGCCTTTGATGCTTGCATCAATAAGTATCGACAGATGTCGCTGCATTCTCGGGCCAATCCATCTTCCGATCGATTCGGTTGCCAGGCCAAAAGCTCGGCGAACAGGGGTTCGGCAGGATGGGAGCGGAATCGCTCGAGGAGTCCTCCACTAGTTAGATGGGGCCGCTCGCGCGCAAGTTCAATGAGCGCCAGCAGCCACTCCGCCTCATCGCCGCCCGTCCTCAACAAGGGGGGGATGCCCGGATCGATCCATGCGGCTGCGGGAGGATGGGCGAGAATCAGTCCGGTCAGCCGTTGCAATGGCGTCGGTTGAGTCCGCGTCGCACTGCTCGGTCGCGGCGGCGCTGCCGATGCGCGTCGATCAAATCCAGCGCGAACATTGCCGACATCGGTCTTGGCAAGCTGTGCAAGCGCTTGTTCCAGGAGCTGGCGAAAGATCCCATTCGGAATTTTCTTGAATGTCGAGCGCCCACGTTCCAGCAGCCGCGTGCGGCCTTCGATCGTCTGCACGTTCAACCCTTCTTTCAACTGCTGCAGCAAAAAATCGGACAAAGGCAGCGCCTGCTGCGTGCGCGCCAGGAAGCCGTCGTGGCCTTCCCTGCGCACCAACGAATCGGGATCCTCAGCTTCCGGAAGGAACAGAAAGGCAATCTCCCGTCCTTCCAGCATCTCGGGCAGGCTGGTATTTAGTGCGCGTACCGCAGCAGTCCGACCGGCGCCGTCGCCGTCGAAGCAGAATACGATGCGGCGTGTGTACCGAAACAGGCGGCGCAAATGCTCGGGTGTCGCGGCTGTGCCGAGCGTTGCCACGGCATTGGTGATGCCGTGTTCGGCCAGCATCAACACATCCATGTAGCCTTCGACGACGAGCACCCAGGGCAGCTCCCGCTCGGCTTGGCGCGCCTCGTACAGGCCATAGAGTTCTTGGCCCTTGTGGAACAGCAGCGTTTCGGGCGAATTGATGTACTTGGGTTGCCCGTCGTCCAAGACGCGGCCGCCGAAACCGATCACCCGGCCACGGCCGTCCCGGATCGGAAACACGATGCGGTCACGAAACCGGTCGTAGAAACCGTCTTCGCTTCCCTCGCGGGGGATGATCAGTCCGCATTCCAGTAACAGGGCGCGTTGCTCCGCCGTGGCGCCGAACTGGCGCAACACGGCATCCCAGCGGGCAGGCGCGTAACCGATACCAAATGTCGCGGCAGTCGCCCCGCTCAGTCCGCGCGACTTGAGGTAGTCGATGGCCTTAGGGGTGTCGCGCAGCTGCTGCCGAAAGTATCGGGCGACCGCTTGGAGGACGTTCTGCAGCTCCAGGTGACGTGCCGGTGGCGTTTCCCCGCCCACGGGCATGGTCAGTCCGGCTTCGGCAGCGAGGTCGGCTACCGCATCGCGGAACTCGAGTCGATCGAAGGCCATGAGAAAGCCGATCGCATTGCCGTGGGCGCCGCAGCCGAAACAGTGATAGAACTGCTTTTCTGGGCTGACGGTGAAGGAGGGGGTCTTTTCGTCGTGAAAGGGGCAGAGCGCCGTGAAATCACGGCCTGCTTTTCGGAGGGGGATGCGGCGCTCGACGAGCGCGACGAGATCGCTGCGCGCGAGGACCTCGTCGATGAATTCCTGGGGGATGGGTCCGCTCATGCTCGTCTTACCCCGCCATCGAGCCGGAGCACGGCATCGAGAGGGTCAGCCGCCCAAACGACTCTTGAGGCGACTGCTGACCGCGCCCATGTCGGCACGGCCCTGGATCTTTGGCTTGAGGGCGGCCATGATGCGGCCCATTTCCTTGATGCCGGTTGCGCCATTCTCGGCGATCGCGGTCTCGATCAGCGCGTCGAGGTCGGCTTCGGAAAGCGGCTCGGGGAGATAGGACTGCAGCAGCGCGGCCTCGCCCAATTCTTTGGCGGCCAATTCGGGCCGATTGCCGGCTTCGTACTGGGCCGCTGCCTCGCGGCGCTGCTTGATCAGCTTCTCGACCACGGCCAGCACCTGCGCATCGTCCAGCACGATGCGCTCATCGACCTCGCGCTGCTTGATGGCCGCGGAGAACATGCGCAGCGTCAGCAGCTTTTCCTTGTCGCCGCCTCGCATGGCGGTCTTGATGTCGTCCTGCAGCCGACTTTTCAGGTCCATGAGTCTGGTTTCGCGCTGGTTAATACAGCCGGTTTTGGCGCTGGGTGTCGCGCATCAGACGCTTGGCATGTCGCTTTACGGCGGCGGCTTTGCGGCGCTTGCGTTCCTGGGTCGGTTTTTCGTAAAACTCGCGGCGGCGAACCTCCGTCAGCACGCCTGCCTTTTCACAGGCCCGCTTGAATCGCCGCAGGGCGGCATCGAAATACTCGTTTTCCTTGACGCGAACGCTTGGCATGCAACCTCACTCGGCTGAACGTTAGAAAGCACGGCGACCAGATCTTCGCGAATCATCCGCGAACCGGCAAGACCGAAAATTCTATTCCCTTTGAATTACAATTGCCAGTTCATCCGGCAATCTGAAGAGCGCGAATCTCATGCGGGTGTTGGGCATCGAAACCTCTTGTGACGAAAGCGCGGTCGCCGTGTATGACGGTGAGCGGGGGTTGCTGGCTCATCTTCTGCACAGCCAGGTCGCGCTCCATGCACCGTACGGCGGGGTGGTGCCGGAGCTTGCTTCCCGTGATCACATCCGCAAGCTGTTGCCACTGGTTCGACAAGTCCTGCAGGAAGCCGGATCTGGCGGTTCGACGGATATCGATGGGATTGCCTACACGGCCGGCCCCGGCCTCGTCGGCGCCCTGCTGGTCGGTGCGACGCTCGCCCAGTCCCTGGCGCTGGCCTGGGATGTTCCCTGTCTCGGCGTGCATCATCTGGAGGGCCATCTCCTTGCGCCCTGGCTCGAGCCCGAGGCTCCGGCGTTTCCGGTGCTGGCACTCCTGGTGTCCGGCGGACACACGCTGCTGGTGGCTGTCGAATCCGTCGGGCGCTACCGCATCCTGGGCGAATCGATCGACGATGCTGCGGGGGAGGCCTTCGACAAGGTCGCCAAGCTCTTGGGCCTGCCCTATCCCGGTGGGCCTGCGCTGGCGGCGCTCGCCGAAGCCGGTGTCCCCGACCGCTTCCGTTTTCCGCGGCCGATGCTCGACCGCCCAGGTCTCGACTTCAGCTTCAGCGGTCTGAAGACGGCCGTGCTTTATGCGGCGCGTGAGGCGGACCCCGATCTGGATGAGCAGACCCGGGCCGACCTCGCGCGCGGTTTCGAGGAGGCGGCTGTGAGCGTGCTGACGGAGAAATGCCGGCGCGCGCTCGAACAGACCGGGCTGCGGCGGCTGGTGGTGGCGGGCGGCGTGGGCGCCAATCGTCGCCTGCGCGGCGCGCTGTGCGAGATGGGGGCGGGCATGAACATCGAAGTCCATTATCCGCGGCCGGCCTTTTGCACGGACAACGGCGCCATGATTGCCTTGGCGGGCTATTACCGGCTGCGTGCGGGTGAAAGCGGCGCCACGCCGGTCCGGGCCCGTTGGCCGATCGACACCCTGCAGCCACCTGCGCGACGCTTTGGTTAAAATGCCGGTTCGCCCAAGTGCGGCGTCTGGTGGAAACCTTAAGTGGACATCGTCTATCTGCGCGACCTGCGCATTCCAGCGGTCATCGGCGTTTTCGAATGGGAACGCCGGGTGCGCCAGATCATAGCCATCGATCTCGACATGGCCTTTGACGTGGCCTGCGCCGCCCGCACCGATGCGCTTGCCGACGCGCTGGATTACAAGGCCGTTGCCAAGCGGCTGATCGGATTTGTCGAGGAAAGCCGCTTCCAGCTCGTCGAAACGCTGGCCGAACGCATCGCCGATCTGGTGCGACAGGAGTTCCATGTCGGTTGGGTTCGGGTCCGCATCAACAAGACAGGCGCGGTGCGAGGCGCCGGTGATGTGGGCGTGATCATCGAGCGCGGCCGACGGCCATTTCCGGCGGCATCGGACGACCATGATCCCGACTGAGGTCTTCGTCGGACTGGGCAGCAACATCGAGCCGCGGCGCAATCTGGGCGCGGCCCTGCCTCGGTTGGCGGCGCGCTTTGGTCCGCTGCGCATATCGCCCGTCTATCAATGCGAGGCCGTGGGCTTCGACGGCGAGCCGTTCCTGAATCTGGTGGTGGGGTTTGCGACCACCGAGCCACTGGTCGGGGTCAGCGCGTTTCTGCGCGCCGTGGAACGGGATTTCGGGCGCAGTCGCAGCGAAGCGCGGTTTGCCGCCCGCACGCTGGATCTCGACATCATTCTCTACGGCGACATGGTTGGCGAGGAGGCGGGATTGCGTCTGCCCCGATCCGACATCCTGCGCTACGGTTTCGTGCTCAAGCCTCTGGCGGATCTTGCTCCAGACGCCGTCCATCCGATCTGCGGCGAAACTTACCGTGCGCTCTGGGACCGTTTGCAGCCGGGTCCGGATTTGATGCTCGTTGCGCCGCTCGGCGCCTCCACCTACGCTGTTGCAGAGGGATCCTGAACCATGTGCGGTATCGTTGGCGCCATTGCGCAACGCAACGTCACCCCCATCCTGCTGGAAGGACTGCGTCGGCTCGAGTATCGCGGTTACGATTCCGCTGGCGTAGTGGTGCTGGGTCCTGCGGGGCTCGAGCGGGTGCGCACTGTCGGCAAGGTCGAAAGGCTGACTGCAGCGCTGGACAAGGCGCCGCTCAACGGCGCGCTCGGGCTCGCGCATACCCGCTGGGCAACGCATGGTGCGCCCAGTGAGCGCAATGCTCATCCCCACATCGCCGGCGATCGGGTGGCGGTGGTGCACAACGGCATCATCGAAAACCACGCGGAGCTGCGCGCCGAGCTTGCAGCGCGAGGCGACGCCATTGCGTCCGACACAGATTCCGAACTGATCGCCCATTTGATCAGCCATGCACTCGCCGATCAAGCGGACCTGGCGACGGCGGTGCGCAGCTGCCTCGGCCGCCTGCGGGGCGCTTATGCCATCGCGGTGATCGATCGCCAGGCGCCCGACCGGATGGTGGTCGCGCGGGCCGGCAGCCCGCTGGTGATCGGCGTCGGGATCGAGGAACACTTCGTCGCCTCCGACGCCGCCGCGCTCCTGCCCGTGACGCAGCAGTTCCGCTATCTGGCGGAGGGTGACGTCGCCGAGATCCGTCGCACGGGCGTGCGCATCACCGATCGCGCCGGGCGCGCCGTCGAGCGCCCCGTCCATCATTCGCAGTTGACGCAGGAGAGTCTCGACCGCGGCCCTTACCGCCATTTCATGCTCAAGGAAATCCACGAGCAGCCCCGCGTACTGGCCGAAACCCTGGAAGGGCGCATGACCCCCGAGCGGGTACTGCCCGAGATGTTCGGGCCGGATGCCGAGGCGCTGTTCGCCGAGGTGCGCGCCGTGCACCTGGTCGCTTGCGGCACCAGCTATCACGCTGCGCTGGTGGCGCGCTACTGGATCGAGGCGCTGACGGGGATCCCCGCCACGGCCGAGATCGCCAGTGAATTCCGCTACCGCCATCCGGCCGTGCCGGCCGGGACCCTGCTGGTCACCCTGTCCCAGTCCGGGGAGACTGCCGACACCCTCGCGGCCTTGCGCTTGAGTCGCGAGCTGCCCTATCTGTGTCGATTGACGGTCTGCAACGTGCCGGAGAGCTCGCTGGTGCGGGAATCAGACCGGGTGCTGATGACCCGTGCAGGCGCCGAGATCGGCGTGGCATCGACCAAGGCATTCACGACCCAACTGGTGGCGCTGATGCTGCTGACCTTGTGCCTGGGTCAAGCCCACGGTCTGGCGCCGGAGGAAGTGGCGCGCATCGTTGCCGAGTTGCGTGCTCTGCCGCTTCAGGTCGAACAGGTTCTGGCGATGGAAGAGGAGGTGGCTGCGCTGGCCGTGCGTCTGGTCCATCGCGAGCATGCGTTGTTCCTGGGGCGCGGGGTGGAGTATCCCATTGCCATGGAGGGCGCGCTCAAGCTCAAGGAGATTTCGTACATCCATGCGGAGGCTTACGCCGCCGGCGAACTCAAGCACGGACCGCTGGCATTGGTGAGCGAAGCCGTGCCCGTTATTGCTGTAGCGCCCAACAACGCACTGCTCGAAAAGCTGCTTTCTAACTTGCACGAAGTGCGGGCGCGAGGTGGCGAATTGCTGGTCTTTGCAGGTATCGGGTCGGGTGTGGCTCCAGCCGATGGCGTGACGGTGCTTGAGTTGCCGGTCGGGCTATCGACGTTGTCGCCGGTGCTCTTCACTCTTCCCTTGCAGCTTCTGGCCTATCATGTGGCAGTGCTCAAAGGGACCGATGTGGATCGGCCACGCAATCTCGCCAAATCGGTGACCGTCGAATGAACCGCCCTCGGCCGATCAGAGGCGTCGGTCTGGACCCCTTCCTGTCACCTCGATGAAGATGGAAGAATCAAACCGATACGAAACGATGCGATTTCAAACGGGAGCTCGCCCATGACCTCGACCCACGCTTTTGCTTCCATCGCCCGTGTTGCCGGAGTTTTCCTGTTCATGGCCTTGCCGTTGTCCGCGCAGGCGCAAAGCTGGCTTACCGAGCCGGCTCTCAATCCTCTGGAAAAGGGCAGTGTCTACGCCAAATTCGGCGTCAGCCGCTTCGATCCGGATTCGAGTTCGGGCCCATTGACCTTCGACACGGACACGAACGTGCCCATCCTCGGCACCGTCTTGCCAGCCGGGCCAGTCGCGGGTTCGGGGATCGGCGTCGCGCCTGATGAGATCGCCACGATCACGATCGGCTATCTGCTCACGCGCCATTGGGCCATCGAGACCGCCCTCGGTCTGCCGACGCTCAAGTTCGACAACGTGGGCAAGGGCAGCCTCGAGGAAGAGCCCCTGGTACGTGTGCGCATCCCGCGCCTGAGCAACGTGCAGGTGGGCCCCCTCGACGGCAAGGTCGCTGATGTGAGCGCGGCGCCGCTGAACGCCAAGCTGATCTATCAGTTTCTGCCAGACCGGCGCGTGCGCCCTTACCTGGGCGTGGGTGCGACCTACACCATTACCTACAACGAGCGCCTGGTCGATCCCAGCCTGTGGACCAGCCGCACCGATCCGGGTACCGCGCCGGATTTGGAGGCCAGCGACGAATGGGGCAGCATCCTGCAGGCCGGTGTCGACATCGACCTCACTCAAAAGTGGTTTCTGGGCTTCGATGTCATGCGGGTCGACCTGGCGTTCGACAATCGCATCACCCACGTCGTGACCGACGGTGGCGTGGTGGGAGACGTGCAAGGCTCGAACGCTCGGGTCAAGGTCGAGGCCGATCCTTACGTCTATACCCTCAGCTTGGGGCGAGTCTTCTGACAGGCGGTGAGCCTGGCGCGGCTCGCGGCGAGCACCGATCAGGCGGGCGTCAGGTAGACATCGAAGCGCGTTCCGCCCATGCGGATCGCATGGCTGGGCGCTACGTCGGACAGTGGCGGCGCGGCGGCAGGGCGTTTGACCACCACCCGGTGACGCGCGGCGCGGCGTGCGGCCGGCAACAGGCCTGTATCGGGCGGCGTATTGCCCAACAAGCGCCGCAGGTACTGCATTTCGCGCCCCGGCAGGGCGCTGCGGGGGTCGGCCGGATACATGGGGTCCAGATAGACCACCTGCGGCCGTTCGGCGGGCGCGAGTCCGTCCAGAAACGCCTGCGCCTCGCGATGCAGCACCCGCATGCGCCGACAGATGGCGCTCACCTCTGTGTTGCATCGTCCGCGCGCCACGCCGTCGGCGAGCAAGGTCACCAGGACGGGCGAGCGTTCCAGCAACGTGACCTGCCACCCGAGATGCGCCAGTACGAAGGCATCGGTGCCGAGCCCCCCCGTGGCATCGATCAGTGTGGGTGCATCTCCCGCAACGGGTCGGCCGGCCGCTCGCCCCAAGCCCTGCTGGCGGTCTTTTCCGTGGGTGCGGCGGTAGTTCAAGGCGCCTGAGGCGAAGTCCACCCGCAAGGGTCCGAGCGCGCCCTGCAGGTCCCGCAACGACCAGCCAGCGGCGTCATGGACAAGTGCCAACCCGCCGGCTGGATGGGCATCGAGCGAGCATGGCGCGGCGGAGAGGAGCGAGCGATCCAGCATGCCCGCATTTTACCGGAGCCGCAGGCGTGACTATGCTGGGCATATCGCCGCGGCCGCCGGCCTTGGATCGGTTACTCAAGGAGAGGTGAGACATGCTCTATCGCATCGGAACGCGCGAGGTGGTGTGCCACGGCGAGAACTATATCGCCCCGACGGCGGTCCTGATCGGATCGGTGGTGCTGGAGAAGAACGCCAGCGTTTGGTTCAATGCCGTGCTGCGCGGTGACAACGAGGTGATCACGATCGGCGAGAACAGCAACGTCCAGGATGGCGCCGTGCTGCACACCGATCCGGGCATCAAGCTCACTATCGGCCAGAACGTGACCGTGGGCCACAAGGTCATGCTGCACGGCTGCACCATCGGCGACAATAGCCTGATCGGCATCAATGCGGTGATTCTCAACCGCGCCGTGATCGGCAAGAACTGCCTGATCGGCGCCAATACGCTGATCACCGAGAACAAGCAGATTCCTGACGGTTCCATGGTGATGGGCTCGCCGGGCAAGGTGGTGCGCCCGCTCACGCCGCCCGAAATTCAGATGCTGACCTTGAGCGCGCAGCACTATGTGCACAACGCCAAGCGTTATCGCACCGAACTGGCGATGCAGGAAGCGCCGCTCAGCGCTTGACGGCGCGCTTGCCCAGTTTGCGCTGCAAGGTGCGGCGGTGCATTTTCAGGCTGCGCGCCGCGGCGGAAATGTTGCCGCCGTGCTCGGCCAGCACGCGCTGGATGTATTCCCACTCCAGCCGGCGCACCGACAGCGGTTCGGTCTCCGTCGGAGCCTGGGGCGCAGCCGCTTCGCCCGGCGCATGGCCGAAGGCGCGCACGATGGCATCGGCGTCGACTGGCTTCGGCAAATAATACGCGGCCCCCAGTTTGATGGCATCGATGGCCGTGGCGATGCTGGCGTATCCCGTTAGCACCACGATGCGCATGTCGGGCTCGATGTCGCGCAAGGGCTCGATCAGGTCCAGCCCCGATTCGCCTTCCAGCAGGCGTAGATCGAGTACGGCATGGGACGGCCGATGCTGACGTGCCAGTTGCAGGGCCTGCGTTCCCGTCTGCGCCCAATGCACGGCATAGCCCCGGCGGTCCAGCGCGCGCGCCATCAGGGGGCCGAACACTTCATCGTCATCGACCAGCAGCAGGTTGGGTTCGGAATCTTGCTGGAGCGGCATCCTCGGACTCTCGCGCAGCGTTTCGGGACAAAAGGGGCAGGGTGATTTGCGCGCAGCCGCCCCGCCCCGGGGCAAACTCGAGCGTCATTTTTCCGCCCATCCGCTGGATCACGCTCTGCGCCAGAAACAAGCCCAAACCATGACCGCCGGCCTTGTCACTGGCACCCATCTGTCCCAGGCGCGGCGCGAGTTCGGGCGACACCCCGGCGCCCTGGTCGCGGATCGACAGGTGCAGCCACTGCGCGTCCCAGTCGATTGCGAAGCTGATCGGGCGCGGGCTGGCATCGGCGGCGTTGTTGAGCAGGCTGACCAGCGACTGGATCAGGGTTTCTTCGACCACCAACTCAGGGATTGGACCGCGGCGTTGCCACACCTGTTCGACTGCGTGGTCGGGCCGCAGCGTGGCAAAGCGGGCAAGCGTCTGCGCGATCAAGCGATCGACCGGGCCGGCGCTCGCGCCCTCACCCCGCAATTCGCCGCCTGCGGCCAGGATCCGGGTCAGGTTCTCGCGGCAGCGCAAAACTTGGGATTTGAGCAGAGTCAGATCGTCTTGAACTTCGGCATCCGCCGGACATCGCTCCCGCAGTTCGTCGATCAGCAACGTCATGGTTGACAGTGGTGTGCCCAGTTCGTGGGCCGCGCCGGCGGCCAGCGCTCCCAGCGCCACCACCTGCTGATCGCGCAAGGCAGCCTCGCGTGCGCGCGCCAGTCCCTCTTCGCGCTCGCGCAACTCGTCGGCCATGGCGGCGACGAAAAAGGCCATGACGCCTGCCGCCAGGACGAAGCTCCCCCACATGCCCACCAGATGCAGACTGAAATTGTCATGTGCCATGCCCGCCGGATGCGGCAAGGGGATGTTCCAGAACATCAAGGCTGTGTAACAGGCCACACTGGCCAGTGCGAGGGTGCCGGTGTCCCGTGCCGGCAGGGTCGAGGCGGCGACAGCCAGGGGCAGCAGATAGAGCGAGGCAAAGGGATTGGCATGACCGCCTGTGACATACAGCAGGGCGGTAAGACCGGCGATATCCATGAGCAGGTGACGCAGGAACCGGGCGCGGGTCACGGGCTCCGCGTGCCGGGTCAGCCGCCACGCGTCGAGGTTGTCCAGCGCCATCACCGCCAGGATGAACAGCGGCAGGCCCAGCGGAATACCGAGCCCCAGCAGCCACTGGGTGATTCCCACCACGAAAGTCAGCCCGGCGATCGCTGTGGTGCGCAGCAGCACCAGGCGGCGCAAATTATTGGCCGGGATAGTGGCCGAGTTGGAAGAGTGCTGAATGGCAGTCATGTGCCGATTATAGGAGGGGCGGCAGGGCGACCGGTTGCGACGAAATGTCGCAGGTAGGCCATCATCCGGCGTTCGGCGGTTCGTGCAGGTGTGCAGCGGGGCGCTGCAGGGCATCCTCGACCTTGTCGCGTGTCGCCCGGTCGGTCAGGCGCTCGACAAGGTACAGCGCGAAATCCATGGCGGTGCCGGGGCCGCGCGATGTGATGATGGGCCCGTCGATGATCACCGTGGAGGTCGGCTCGAGGATCAGCCCCGGTACGTCGAGTGGCTCGAGGAATCCGGGGTAGGCGACGGCTCGGCGATGATCCAGTAATCCCAGATGCGCCAGCACGGTCGGCGCGGCACAGATGGCTGCGACCAGCCGGCCTTCGTGGACTTGGCGCCGGAGCATTGCGACCAAGCGGCCATCGTCGCGCAGTCGGCGGGCCCCTTCGGCGCCGCCCGGCAACGCGATCAGATCGAAGGTCTCGGTGCACACCGCGCCCAGATCCGTGTCTGGCAGCAAACGGACCTGCCGGCTCGCCGTGACGGGTCCGGCCTCGAGTCCCGCCACGATCACGTCGATGCCGGCGCGGCGCAACAGATCAATGATGGTGACCGCCTCGAGTTCCTCGCAGCCGGTCGCCAAAGGCACCAGCGCGCGGGGGGGTGATGCAGTAGCCATCGGGCTCTTCATCGCCGCGTCTGCAGCAGGGTCATCCCCTTGAGCAGGTTGAGCGCTTCATACAGCTGGTAGTCGGACGCGACGAGGTCGCCATCGGTCCCGTCCGGCACATTTGACGCTGGCGTTGTGCCAGGCTTGGTTTCGGGTGCCAAGCGTCCGCTGAGTTCGGATTCACGGATCATCCCGACCGGGGCGTCGACCTTGCTGACCTTGACCGATTGCAGGGGAATATCGGGTTCGATGCCTTGGGCTTGAATGGAGCGCCCGCTTGGGGTGTAGTACCGTGCCGTGGTCAGCTTGACTGCGTCGCCGCTGGGCAGGGGCAGCACGGTCTGCACCGATCCCTTGCCGAAGCTGCGGGTCCCCATGATCAGCGCTCGCTTGTTGTCCTGCAAGGCGCCGGCAACGATTTCGGACGCCGACGCCGAGCCGCCGTTGATCAGCACGACCATGGGCGCGCCACGGAGGCTGTCACCTGGGGTCGCCGGGAAATCCTGGCGGCTGGATTTGTCTCGACCTTGCGTGTAGACCACAAGTCCTGAGCTTTGGAATACGTCGGCGACTTCCACAGCGGCAGTCAGGAGGCCTCCGGGGTTGTTGCGCAGATCCAGCACCAGACCACGCAGCGGTGCCTTGTTCTCAGTCGCCAGTTTGGCGAGCGCATCCTCGAGCTCCTTGCCTGCATCATTGCGGAATTGCGTGATGCGGATGTAGCCATAACCGGGCTCGAGCAAGCGGCGCTTGACGCTTTGGACATTGATGACGGCTCGGTTGATGGTGACGACAAACGGAGCGTCCTGCTTTTCGCGTAGTATCGTCAAGCGGATGGGCGTGCCAGGTTCTCCCCGCATGCGGTTGACGGCGTCGGTTAGGGTCAGTCCTTTGACTTGGGTGTCATCCAGCTTGATGATCAGGTCGCCGGGCTGCAGGCCGGCTTTGGCGGCCGGGGTGTCGTCAATGGGCGCGACCACCTTGACGAACCCGTCCTCCATCTGCACCTCGATGCCCAGCCCGCCGAAGCGGCCGCTGGTATTGATCTGCATTTCCTTGAATTCGCTGGCGTCGAGATAGGCCGAATGCGGATCCAGGCCGGACAGCATGCCGCGGGCGGCATTCTTCATCAGCGTTTCTTCGTCAACCGGCTCGACGTAGTCCTGTTTCACCCGTTCCAGGATCTCGACGAAATTGCGTATCTCGTCGAGCGGGACTTTCGGCGCCTTGGCTCGATCGGCGAACACGACCTGCCCGACACCGAGGGTCACGCCCAGCAACAGGCCGAACAGGAGGAACCACCCACTGCGTCCTTTGAAATTCATGCTTTGCCCTTGAGTTTGGGAGGATGATGGCCCGAAGCCCGATGCCGCCTTTGCGGTCGGCATCCATGGCTGTTGGCTCTTGTTACACTCGATTTCCACTCAACATTATCATAGGTGTCAAGCAGGGAATACGCCGCAGAAAGGCGATGGCTACCGGGTGGCCAGCCAACGCTCCGGGTTCGTCGGCTTTCCATCGTTGCGGATCTCGAAGTACAGGGCAGGTTTTCGGCGCCCGCCACTGACGCCGACGCGGCCCAGGATGTCCCCCGCACGCACGCGCTCGCCCGGCTGACGCAGCAGGGTCTGATTGTGTCCATAGAGACTCAAGACGCCACCCCCGTGATCCACGATGCTGACCAGGCCGTAATACGGCATCCATGCGGCGAACAGGACTTCACCATCGGCCACTGCACGGACCGGAGTGCCCTCAGGCGCACCGATCAGCAGGCCCTGCCAATGCATGCGACCCTCCTGGCGTTCGGTGCCGTACCGCGCTTGCACGGTGCCCTCGACCGGCCAGCCCAATCGGCCTCTCAGTTCGCGGATCGGGCCTTGCGGGAATGGGTTGGAGGCTCCAGGCAATTGCCTGGTCTCATGTCCCGGCGGCGACGGGCGCGCCGCTGTGGCAGGCAGATCCACGATCACTTGCTCGAGCTGCATTTGGTCGTTGCGCAATTGCGCCAATGCCTTGTCCCGTCTTTGCAGCGTTCCCGTCCATCGCTGCACGGCGCGTTCTCGCTGGGCACGCGCTTCGCTCAAGCTTTCGGTCGCGGCGCGCTGCGCCTCCAGTAGGCGCTGCTTCGTCGCCTGCGCCGCCCGCGCCTCTGCTTGCAAACGGGCGAGTTCCGCCAACTGTTCGCGTGCGTCCTCAATGTGCCGTGCCTGAGCGGCCTGCAGGTACTGCAGGTAAGTCAGCGCCCGGCCGCTTCGCGCGGGGTCTGCGTTGGTGAGCAGCACTTTGATCCAGGGGTCGACACCCAAGGCTTGGCGCGCCCGCAGTTGAGCAGCAAGCCGCTCCTGATTGCCGCGCAGGCGCTGCTGTTGGCGAAGGATGGCAGCGCTGATGGCGTCGAGTTGTCGATGGGCTGCTTGCTGTTCGGCCTCGAGGCGCGCTGTGGTGCGAACCGCTTCGGCAAGGGCCTGCTCCGCGCGGCGCAATGCCGCAACGGCGCGCCCATGGGCCGAACGATCCTTCTCGATCTGTCGTTCCAGAGCTGCTATGCGTTGTTCGACGCGTTCCTGATTGCTCGTAGCGGCAGTCGCCGGTACGCAGGCCATGCTGCATAGCCAGATGCAGCCGACGACCCAGCACCAGCGGCGGGTACCGGGGCGGTGCCTGCCAAAGTGGTTATAATGGGTCCACAGGCGTCCATGACCCATCATCGTCCTTCTAATCGCCCTCATCCCGGATCATCGCATGTCCATTCAGACGTTCGTTATGTCGCATCCGTTTTTGTTCAGCGCCCTCGCAGTGGTGCTGGCGCTTGTCGTGATGATGGAGATCCAGCGGATCCGCCGCCTCGGTAGCGGGGTCGATCCGGCCACGGCGGTACAGATGATCAACCGGGAGGCCGCGTGGGTGTTGGACGTGCGTGATGCGGCTGCGTTCAAGCAGGGACACATCGTGGACGCCAAGAATATACCGCAAGCGCGGCTCGATGAGGCGCTGGCCGGACTCGACGGGCAAAAGAACCGGCCCGTGATCGTATGCTGCGAAGTGGGAGTCACCGCGACTGCGGTGGTGGAGCGCCTGCTGAAGGCCGGATTTCACCGGGCCGTCCTGCTGCGGGGTGGCCTGCGGGCGTGGCGCGAGGCCGGTCTCCCGCTGGAAAAACGCTGAGTGGTGCATGCAGATCGAGTTGTTCACACTTTCTTGGTGCGAGTATTGTTCGCGAGCGCGTGCTCTGCTGGATCGCCATGGGGTGGTGTACCGTGAGGTCTGCCTTGATCGGGATCCCAGAGGTCGCATGGACATCCGGTCGCGGAGCGGCCGGGCAACGTTGCCGCAGCTGTTCGTGGACGGTCGGCATATCGGGGATTGCGACGAGTTGCATGCACTCGAACGCCAGGGACGATTGCGCTTGAGCCTGGGTTTGCCCGACCGCTGACGTCACCACTGATTACCTGTCCTGAACTCCAAGGAATCCAGATCATGCAACCGATACAAGACAGCGCTGCGGCGCGCCAGCTCCAGCTACTCAAGATCTATCTGAAGGATGCTTCTTTCGAATTGCCCATGGGCGCCGCTTTGTTCGGGTTGAATGTTCAACCGGTCATGAAGGTGGACATGGATCACAACACCACCCAGCTCAATGCCGAACAATACGAGGCAGTTCTGCGTGTTTCGGTCACGGCCCAGATCGAAGGCAAGACGGCTTTCATGGTCGAGGTCCATCAGGCCGGCTTGTTTCTCGTGAAAGGGCTCAACACGATGGAACTCGATGCCGTGACCAATGCCTTTTTCCCCAACTCGCTATTTCCCTATGCGCGAGAAGCGGTGTCCGATCTGGTGGGCAAGGGCGGTCTGCCGCAGCTGCTGTTGGCGCCGGTGAATTTCGATTTGCTCTACGCCCAGCGGTTGCAGCAGCGTCAGGCTGCAGCCGCCAGGCCGGCTGGCTGAAAAGGGGTGAGGGCGGGTCTATGACCGGCGGCTGGGCTCAGCACGATGTCGCGGTCCTGGGTGCGGGTTCTTGGGGAACTGCGCTTGCCATTCATCTGGCGCGCCGCGGCCATCGTACTGTGCTCTGGGCCCGTAGCAGCGAGCATGTCGCGGCGCTGGTCACCGACCAGTGCAATCGGCGCTATCTGCCGGATGTGACTTTTCCAGACGGATTGTCGGTCGAGGGTGACCTCGCTTGTGCGGTGGACAGCGCCGGAGTCTTGCTGCTGGCTGTTCCAAGCCATGCCCTGCGTGACCTGTGTGGCCGTCTCAAGCCCCTGATCGAGAGTAATGTCCGCATCATCTGGGCCACCAAGGGGCTTGAGCAGGGCAGTTGCCATCTGCCCCATCAAGTGGTCGAGGAAACCCTGGGCGCCCGTCCGATGGCTGCGCTCTCTGGCCCCACGTTCGCGCGGGAGGTAGCTTCGGGGCTGCCCGCAGCCGTTGCCGTTGCCTCGCGGGATCAGCGCTTTGCGCGGGAAGTCGCGGAGTTGTTCCATGATGGGCGTTTTCGTGCTTATACCAGTCCTGATCTGATCGGTGTCGAGATCGGCGGCGCGGTAAAAAACGTGCTTGCCATCGCCACCGGCGCGGCAGACGGGCTGTGCTTCGGTGCCAACAGTCGTGCGGCGCTGATTACCAGGGGATTGGCCGAGATCATGCGGTTGGGCCTGGCTTTGGGCGGGCAGGCATCGACGTTCATGGGGCTCGCCGGACTGGGTGATCTCGTGCTCACCTGTACCGATGATCAGTCGCGCAATCGGCGTATGGGGCTGGCGCTCGCGCAGGGGGTGTCGACCGCCCAGGCCCAACGGGACATCGGCCAAGTGGTTGAAGGAGTACAGGCGGCCTCTGCGGTCTGGACGCTGGCGCAACGGGAAGGGGTGCGCATGCCCATCACCGAGCAGGTCTATCGCATCCTGTACGAGGGGCTGAGTCCCTATGAGGCTGTCGAAGTCCTAACCCGAGGTTCGGCAAAGCCTGAATTTTTCTGATGTCGGGTGCGAGCCCGCTGGGATTGGCGGAACACTCAGGCTTTGGCCGCGCCGGGAAATCCCAGTTGGCGCCAGGCTTCGAAGACGGTCACTGCCACGGCATTGGACAGGTTCAGACTGCGGTTTCCCGGCCGCATGGGCAGGCGCACGACGCATTCGGGGGGCACGGTCGTGAGCATCTGTTCCGGCAGACCCCGGCTTTCCGGTCCGAACAGCAGCGCATCGCCCCACGCAAACCGGACGTCGAACACATGGCCGGTTCCTCGGGTGGAGAGCGCGAACAGCCGGCTCGGCCGGATGCGATCCAGACAGCTGGCTAGGTCTGGATGTTCTTCGAGGCGCGCGAATTCACGGTAATCGAGCCCGGCACGCCGCAGGCGGGCATCATCGAGTTGAAAGCCCAAGGGATGAACGAGATGCAGACGAGCGCCTGTGTTGGCGCACAAACGGATGACGTTGCCCGTGTTGGGTGGGATTTCGGGCTCGAACAGAATGACGTGCAAGAAAGGTTCGGCTCCTGTCGGCCGGCTTGATAAGATGGCGCTCACGCTGGCATCCGCATGGATCTGACAAGGACAATCGATGACTGTTGCGAGTTGCGATGACGTTTCGTTTGCCGATCCACTGCGCATCCGATTTTGCGGACTGGAGTTCGCCAATCCGGTGGTGCTGCTGTCCGGCTGTGTCGGCTTTGGCGATGAGTATACGCGGGTGGCCGGCTTTTCCAATCGGGACGTTGGGGCGATCTGCCTGAAAGGCACCACCGCTACCGCCCGGATGGGTAATGCGCCGCATCGTATCTGGGAAACCTCGGGCGGCCTGCTCAACGCCATCGGCCTGCAGAATCCGGGCGTCGAGGTGGTGGTGCGCGACATCCTGCCCACACTGGATTTTTCTGAGACCCGCTTCATTGCCAATGTCTCCGGATCGACGGTCGAGGAGTACGCGGAGGTCACCCGTCGCTTCGACGATTCGCCCATCGATGCCATTGAGATCAACATCTCCTGTCCCAACGTCAAGGAAGGCGGCGTGGCCTTCGGGAACGATCCAGAGATGTCGGCGCGGGTGGTCGCCGCCTGTCGCCGTGAAACGCGCAAGCCGCTGATCACGAAGCTTTCGCCGAATCAGACCGATATCCAGGAGAATGCGCGGCGCTGTATCGAAGCGGGCACGGATGCCTTTGCGGTGATCAATACGCTCCAGGGGATGGCGATCGACCGACACAGCCGACGACCTGTGCTGGGCAACGTGCAGGGAGGGCTTTCAGGACCGGCCATCAAGCCGATCGCCCTGCTCAGGGTGTTCCAGGTCGCGCAGGTCGCGCAGCCGTACGGCATACCCATCATCGGACAGGGCGGCATCGCCAGCGCCGAGGACGCGCTGGATTTTCTCATGGCGGGAGCGAGCGCGGTCGGTGTCGGTACGGCCTTGTTCTATGACCCGCTCATTGTGCCGCGGATCACGGCCGGCATTCGGGATTACCTCCAGACGCACGGGCTGAACCATGTGTGCGATCTGATCGGCAGCGTCGCGGCACCCGATTTGGCCGGGATGGGCGCTGCCTGCCGGTGAGCCTGTCCCCCAGTTCAAAAAAATTTTATATGTATCGCGTCAGGAATGGGTGCATACTAGGGGCACCGATTCGCATCTGCGTGTCGGGATTCATCGCTGCGCACTTCGTCCGCGCCGTGGTGTTCGGTGTGGTGACTGTCCCGTGAGGGCGCTGCCACGGTTCCAGAGGGCCACGCGGCCACCTGTTTTTTTGTAGGAATCTGTTTATGCCCAAGTCCATTTATGTCGGCAACCTGCCTTTCAACGCCACGGAAGATGAAGTTCGCAGCTTGTTCGAAGCTCACGGCAATGTCCTGTCGGTGAAGCTGATCTCGGATCGTGAAACCGGTCGCCCGCGCGGCTTCGGTTTCGTTGAGATGGAAGGACCGGACGCAGCCGCCGCCATCAGTGCTCTGGATGGGGCCGATATGAATGGCCGCAGCCTGCGCGTGAATGAAGCCATGGATCGCGGCGCCGGTCCTGGCGGCGGTCCTCGCCGTGGTCCGGGCGCTCCTCGCCGCTTCTGATCTCGACAGACTCAGAGCACGAGTCGCATCGGATCGTTCTTGATGCGCAAAAAAGAAAGAAAGGCCGGTCAACTGACCGGCCTTGCTTCGTTGGCGGAGCGAAGCGGCGCTTAGAGCGCCGTGACTTCCGGTTTGACGGGAGCCTTAAGCTGCTTGATGGCGTTGGTCGGATCGTTGCCCTGCCACAGGCCGTCACCGAAGAACAGCCGCACGATCAGGTCCAGATCCGCACCGGTCGGGATCTTGGTGATCGACCAACCAACCTGCGGGTGACTGCCCTTGAAGCGTTCCGGTTCGTCCGGTTCATCGCCGTTGCCGGCGTCCTTATACAGGCCGTCGAGTTCTGCCTGCACGCCCGGGGTGACCGCGAAGAACGCTGCGATGTCGAAACCATCAGGATGCGATCCGGAAAGCCAGTTGTCCTTCAGGCTGACCTTGAGCGGTCCCGGCGCCTTCTTGCCGGAGATGATGGGTTGGCTGGTGAGAGCCGAGCGCACCATGGCGCCGTCCAGTTCATTGAAATCCAGAGAAATCTCGATCGCCAGATCGCTCAGCGCGGAAGCTGCTGATGGGATCGTGGCGAGGACGGGCACTTCGAAAGAATTGGCGGTGGAGACAAAATCCGCAGCGGCAGACAGGAGCTGAATGCCGAGGATGGAAATCGAGGCATCGGCCTCGACGATGCTGCGTACAGGCCCGTTCTTCACGGCGATGACCTTGTTGGGCACCATGTTGTTGTTGATGGTGGCCTTCACAAAGCCCAGTTTGGCCCTGACACGCAGTTTCATGGTGTCGAGGATGTTGCGATCCTGCTTGAAGGTGTTGACCTTCATGTCGCTCCAGTTGAGCGGCTTGTTGGGATCGAGCTGCAGACTCCAGTTTTCCGTCTTGATCAAACCGGTTTTCTGATCATAGCGAGCATAAACTTTGTCGCTGCGCTCGGCATTGCCCTGGACGACATAGGCATAACCGGTCATGCTGCCGTCGGCCAGCTTGATCTCGGAAACCACCTTGCCGGCTGCCGAGAGCATCTCGGGAGTGGCTTTTGCGCCGGTGTCCTTGAGCATGAAGACGAGTTCGTCGTTGTCGTCGAGCTTGCCCTCGGTGCCCTTAATCTTGAGTTTGCCACCGGGTACGTAGGGAAACCCGCGTTCGTTCATGTCGTCGAATTGGAACGGAATGGCTGCGAGCTTGCCGCCCGAAACCGCCATGACCGAATAGTCGCTGAACGCCTGACCTTTCAGGGCGCCCAGCGCGCTGCCCTTGACGTTGACCACTTCCATGGCCCGTGCGGCGCTGAGATCCCCTTCTGGGGCGGCATGAGCCATCCCTGCCCACGCCAGAACACTCAGTCCGGCCACGGCGCTTCGTGCCGTTATTTTAGATTTCTGCATGGTACGATATTCCTCCTTATTCCATTGAAATATTGTGTTTATCGGCAACCTATCCCCCGCCAGCCGTCGGCGATGCAGTTCGACTTGATGCACGGCAAGCAGCTCCATTCTATACGGAGTCTGGCAGTGCTTGGCGGTCGAGGTCTGGCTTGGTTGAATGATACCCTCTCGATGCCGGCTGCCGAGCCGGCACAAGGCAGCGCAAGGTAACGTTAACAACATAAGTCGCATGCGTCTATTAATCATCGAAGATGATCCCGATTTCGGGCCGGCGCTCAGCGACGCATTGCGTGCAAAAGGGTATCAGCCGACTTGGGCGCGTTCTACCGAGCAGGCCCAGGCCATGCTGTATGGGGAAGTCTTCGATGTTCTGCTGCTCGATTTGGGATTGCCGGGCGAAGACGGCTTGGCTTACTTGAAGCGGCTGCGGAGCGCTGGTTTTAACGAGCCTATCATTATTCTCACCGCGCGTGATGCCGTGGATGATCGCGTCCGCGGGCTCGACGCCGGCGCGGACGATTATCTGGTCAAGCCGTTTTCTATCGACGAACTCACGGCGCGGCTGCGGGCCGTGCAACGCCGCCGCCAAGGTCGCCGCCAGGCCCAACTCGTTCATGGCGCATTGGTCCTCGATCCTGCGGCGATGCGGGTCACGCTGGACGGGCAGCCGGTTGATCTTAGTCGACGCGAGTTTGCGTTGCTGCATGCGTTGCTCGCGCATGCGGGACAAGTGCAGTCCCGAGCCGAGCTGGAAGAAACGTTGTACGGGTGGGGGCAGGATGTCGAAAGCAACGCCATCGAGGTCCACATCCATCATTTGCGGCGCAAACTGGGCGTGGGGCTCATTCGCACCGTGCGCGGCGTGGGTTACCTCGTCGAACGCCCAGTATGACCAGCCTGCGCCTGCGTCTGATCGCTTGGCTATTGGCGACGCTGATGACCCTTTCCGTGCTCGACAGCTTGTGGAGCTATCGGGACACCTATCACGAAACTGAAGAAATCTTCGACGCGCACCTCGCCCAGTACGCCCGCATCGTTCATAACCTGCTCGCCGATGCCCTCCCGCGGGCGGATCAGCCTACGCTGGTGTGGCGCGCCCCCTTAGAAACCCACGGCGTCGGGCACCTTTATGAACGCAAGCTCAATTTCCAGGTCTGGCAGGGGGGGCGTTTGGTCGCACGATCGGCATCGGCTCTCGCAGATCGACCTTATCATCCGCTCCGAGCCGGTTATCAGGACGTGCACGACGGCACCGCTGACTGGCGTGTGTTCACGCTTCCCGACGCCGACCACGGGCTCATGATTCAAGTTGCGGAACGTGGGGACGTGCGTGGCGAAATGGCCGAGATGATTGCCCGACGGACTCTGAGCAAGAATTTGGCGCTGATTCCCTTATCGGCCGTGTTGATAGCCTGGCTGGTCAGTCGGGGCCTTGCGCCGCTGAAGGTTCTCGTTGCGGACATCACCGCACGGCGTCCCGATCGACTGGATCCCTTGCCGCTGGAGGGCTTGCCCGTCGAGCTGAGGCCCATCATTGCGGCGATCAATGAGCTTATGGCGCGTCTAGATCAGGCTTTGGTGCAGGAAAGGCGATTCACCAGCGACGCCGCGCATGAACTTCGTACCCCTTTGGCCTTGGTGCGGCTCCAGATCGAGGGGCTGGACCCATTGGCAGATGAGGCGAGCCGGCAAATCGCGCATCAGCGGCTGCTGAAGGGCATCGATAGACTCTCGCGCACCGTCTCTCAAATGCTTCAACTGGCCCGATTGGAGCAGGCTGCAGATCAAATCAGGATGACGCAAGTGGATCTGAGGGCGGTGTTGGCGGCGAGTGTCGCCGAACTCGCACCAGTGGCCGTGGCAAAAGAACAGGATCTGAGTCTGGAGATGTCCGCTGAGGCGTGTCTGTTGGACCATGCACAGTCGGACGCCCTTGCGATCATGATGCGCAATCTGCTCGATAATGCCATCCGGTATACGCCGCCCGGGGGCCAGATCTGCGTGACGCTTGGTCTTGAGGATACGCACGCGCGGCTGGCTGTTGAGGACTCCGGGCCGGGCATTCCCGAGGCCATGCGCGAAAGGGTCTGGGAGCGTTTTTTTCGTCCGCCTGGTATGGACAGCCCGGGTTCCGGCCTGGGCTTGTCGATCGTGCGCCGGGTGCTCGAATTGCACCGTGGGTCCGCACGGATCTCATCCGGGAAGGCTGGTCGGGGTTTGCGTGTCGAGGTTCGTTTGCCTCTCAGGTAAATCGCGAGCCGGCGGGTTAAGGAAACTCTGAACAACCGCCGAATCTGCGTGATTTTGCGGTGTGAGGGCTAATCACGTCGATCTGGTCGGGATTCGAGGTCTTTGCGCACCGTCGGAGGTGTTTCCCCGTCCAGCGGACGTACTTATCCCGCCGAAGCCCCCCCGCTTTTAGTAGGGGTGGGGTTTAGCGTCCGGAGGTGATGTTATCTGCTTCCTGGGCCAGTTGCTTTGCGTACGCCGAGGGTGTCAGCCCGCCCAGTGCCTTCATGGGTCGCTCTTCGTTGTATTCCCGTAGCCAGGTTTCGATGGCGCTCCGGGTGTGCAGCGGGTGGGTGAA
>DATLZY010000032.1:0-26522 GCA_035573755.1 Candidatus Acidiferrales bacterium | reverse complement strand
CGAGCGGCAGTTTGGCTACACCCAAGTCCGTTACCGGGGTTTGGCGAAGAACACCGCGCAGCTGATCACGCTGTTTGCGCTCGGCAACCTGTGGCTGTGCCGCAAGCAACTGGCCGCGGCCAGCGCAGGATAGATCCGTCCAGCAGCCGGACAACGGCTGTCGAGCGGCCCGCAGCGTGGCCGTTCTCGCCTGACGACACCGCCGACAGCGCGCGTTACCCCCCATCCTATCGTCCCGCTGGCGCCGATTCATCGGGCACTCTCACCACTGGCCGTTTTGGACACGATCCCTAGCTGAGATGCTGCCGCAGGCGATCAAGCTCGACCCGACCTTGGACGAAGCCAAGATCACCGTGGCCATGACCCGGCTCGACGCCATTTGGGATCAACTGTTCCCGGCGGAGCAGACACGGATCGTGAAGTTGCTGGTGGAGAAAGTCATCGTGTCACCCAACGACCTCGAAGTACGACTGGGCGCCAACGGCATCGAACGGCTGGTGCTGGAGCTGCGTCCCGAGCCGGTGGAGCAACAAGCGGAGGCGATGGCATGAGCGACATCCGCATCCAGAAGACCGGCGAGCCGGACATCGTTGAGGCGAGTGATGGCCGGCTGACCCTGTCGGTACTGATCCAGATCAAGCGCCGTAGTGGCCGCAAGCTGGTCACCTTGCCAAACGGCGAAACCGCTTCCAGTCAGGCCGTGGGATGTGTCGCCGACCTCCATCCAACTGGCGCTGGCCAGGGGCCACCGTTGGCTGGCGATGCTGGAATCAGGAGAAGCAAAGTCCTTGAAGGAGATCGCCACGCGGGAGGGCATCGACAACAGCTACGTGAGCCGGATGGTCAACCTGACCACGCTGGCACCCGACATCGTGGCGGCCATCCTGGACGACGCACTGCCCAACCACGTCACGCTGTTTGATTTGGCGGTGGACCCGCCTGCTCTGTGGGATGAGCAGCGCGAGAGAGTCGGTCTCTGAGGCGAAGACGCCCCTCAGCTCAACATGCCCTTGAGGTCCTTGAGCATCAGGAACAGATGGTACGGATCGGTCGGGCTGGGCTCGAATTCCCACGACTCGTACCACTGCCGCGCCGCATCGTCCTTGGCATGGACCAGCAGGCAGCGAATGCCGGCGATGTCGGCGGCCTGTGCGGTGCGCAGCAGCGCATCCTTGAGCAAGGCCTGGCCCAGTCCTTTGCGCTGATGCGCCTTGTCTACCGCGAGCCGGGCCAGGATCATGACCGGCACCGGATGACGCGCCAACCCCTTCATCACCCTCGACGGTGCGGCTTCCGGATCGATGCTGCCGACGGCGAGGCTGTAGAAGCCGACCACCACGTCACCCTGGCAGCAGACGTAGGTCTGGGCGCTGTTGGCCTTCTGGCTGACGAGCGCGTAGCGCTGCAGGAACTGGTTCAGCGCGGCTTGGCCGCAGTCGAAAGCATCGACCTGATCCATCGCCGCCAGCTTGCGAACGGGCGAGTAGCCATCGCTCAATCCAGCACCCCAGGTTCACGCAGCAACTTCTTCAGGCGCGGCTTGGCTTTTACCGGGCGGTCCAGCGCTTCCTGGAAGGCCTGCCACTGCGTCTCGTCGAGCACGAACTGACGACGATCCGCCAGCGTCTGCGCGGCTGCCGTCACGCCTGCGTCGAGCAGGAACTCGCTGACGTTCTTGTGGCAGGCGCGCGCGGCCTCCTGCAGCAGTTGCTTGACTGGCGTACTGGCGCGAACGTCAATACGCTCGGTCTTGGATAGATTCAGGGTGCTCATGGTGCCCCTCCGGACGGATCTTGAATGCCCTTATTGTAGTCGTCCGGACACTGTCCTGACAAGGCGTTTCTTGTCTTGGCCATCATGCAAGCACGTACATCCGTATTGCAATGTGTCGGTAGCGATCGACAACTACCGACAAAACGCAACCGCAGCGTTTCCTACGCCACCCGGTGCTGTAATCCAACCGCTCGATTCGTCCGCGCGTAACTCCTTGATCTGTATGGCGCTGACTTGTGGCCTTTGCGGACTTCGGGTCAGTTTCAGGGAGCGAGGTCGGAGCGAGGAATGGCCAGGAGAGAGTGGAATGTGGCCGGGAACGGCCACTTCGGGCGGCTGGCGAAGTCCGCAGGCTTCCGCAGGAGCCCCCAACAACACGCGGGAACCGGCGCGATCGGGCAAGAAAAAAACCCAACCGAGAGTGGTTGGGTTTCTGGTAATTGGTGGTGGGGCGGCAACCAGCGCCAAACCCTGATAACTCAGCGCCTTAGAGCCGCTGCGAACTCCTGCGGAACGGCGCGGAACCAAGCCCCTGCTGTCGGCAATCGTATCAGTTCAGGCCGGCGTCGGCATCAGCAAAATGTGCCAGATCGGTCGCCAGTTCGATTCCCGTTTGCAGAATTGAACCCGCGTCCAGACCTCATGGCCCGGGGGGCGCCACATTCGAAGAGTTGGCCGCTTGGCTTCGTAGCCGAACAGCGCGTTCATGACGGTCCGATAGGCGCTGACCAAGGGCTCTGAATGGATCACGTACCGGCTGTTCCGCGATGCCGTTTCTCCACGGCTGGTAGCCCTCGTGGTCAGCGGAACAGGCAAGCGACGAGCGTTGTGGCCCCTTCAGGGCCGCCTCCGATCCCGCCGTTAGCGTTGGCGGCGCGCTGTGGTTGGCACGCCTCCCCAACATCGCCATTGAGGGCCTCCCCTCCATACTGTATAGTGCAGTACATTTACAGTGACTCTTGGAGAGGCCATGGCCACGAGCAAGACTGCCACGCTGACCTTTCGGATCGATCCTGGATTGAAGGAAGCCCTGCGCGTCGCCGCTGGGCTGGAGCACAGGTCCATCGCGAACATGGTCGAGGTCCTGATACGGGACTATTGCGAGCAGCGTGGTATTGCGATACCGCCCTCCGAAGAAGCCGACAACAACAGCGGAGCGCGTTCATGATCAAGACGGTCAAGCAGGCCTGCGGGTTCAACCCGATCATCAGGGACTACCGGATGAGCCAAGGCATTGAGAACCTTGCCGAGCTCATCAATGATCAGGGCGACGGCCGCGAGTTCTTTTCGCGCAACTATGTCACCCACGGTATGGAACAGCTCTTCCGCGAAGGGCTGTTGCGACTGTCTGGGAAATCGGATCAGGCGGTGTTCGAGCTCACCCAGGCCATGGGTGGTGGTAAGACGCACATGATGATCGCACTCGGGTTGCTTGCCCGGCATTCGCATCTGCGTCCTGAGGTGTTGCCGGAAGACCTGGTCGACCGCATCGAGTTCGGCCAGGCTCGCATCGCCGCATTTAATGGGCGCAATTACCCGGACAACTACATCTGGGGTGAAATCGCCAGCCAGCTTGGCGCCGAAGAGGCCATCAAGCCCTACTGGGTGAATGGGCCCAAGGCTGTTGATCAGCGCAAGTGGAAAGAAATCATCGGTGACAAGCCGACGCTGATTCTTCTGGATGAGTTGCCGCCTTATCTCGACAACGCCAGCACTCAGGTATTCGGCCAGGGCACCCTTGCCAACATGGCGGTGTACAGCCTGTCCAGCCTGATGAGCGCCGCTCTGGAGTTGCCCAACTGCGCCATCGTCATTGCCAATCTTTCTGGCAGCTACGGCGCCCAAACCAAGGCGCTTCGCGAGGCGATTTCCAACCTTCAGCAGGAAGCACGCCGGCAGGCAATGACCATTACGCCGGTGCAGCTCGCCGGCAATGAAATCTACGAGATCCTGAAGAAGCGGCTCATCGATGAGCTCCCCGACGAGCGTGTCATCGCTGACGTTGCGGAGGAGTACGCGCAGCAGATCAAGAAGGCCGAGGACGGCGGCTACATCATTGCCAGCAGCATCGAGCAGATTGCCGAGCAGGTCCGCGAGACCTATCCGTTCCATCCCTCCTTCAAGCACCTTGTCGCGCTGTTCAAGGAGAACGAGGGTTTCCGGCAAACCCGTGGCTTGATGCAATTCACGGCGCGCCTCCTCAAGAGTGTGGAGGACCGTGAAACCGACGACGTCTTCCTCATCGGTACCCAACACCTCGATCTCAACGACGAGCAGGTCAAGGACGAAATCGAGCGCATCGCGCCGAAGTTGATTCCTGCCGTGACGCGCGATATTGCCGACAGCGGCAATGCTATCGCCGAGCATATTGACGATGAGCTTGGAGGTGATGCCGCCAGGCAGGTTATGACGCTGCTACTGGCCTCCAGTCTTTCTCGCGCCGTGGGCGGTCGTATCGGCCTGTCGGAAAGCGAGCTTATCGAGTTCCTGGCCGCGCCTCAGCGCAAGCCGGATGAGTTCCTGCAGGCACTGCAACGCTTGCGCGAGTCGGCTTGGTACCTGCACCGCGAAGAGCAGCGCTTCTTCATCAAGGAAACCGAGAACCTGTCGCGCCAAATCGAGCGCAACGCTAAAGAGGTGCCGCAGCCGAAGATCGAACAGGCGCTCATCAATCGGCTGACCGGCATCCTGCAGCCGGAGCGCAAGGTTGCGTACCAGGATGTTCAGGTCCTGCCGAGGCTGGACGAACTTCGGCTCGGCGGGCCGCGCACTCTCATCGTCATCAAGCCCGATGGCAAGGTGCCGCCCAGCGAGCTACAGAACTTCTTCGACTACCAGCAAGAAAAGAATAATTTGCTTGTTCTGACCGGGCAGGACAGCCTCTTGGCAGACGCGGTCGAGGAACGCCTGCGTGAGCTGTATGCCATCGAGCAGATTCACAAGCGGCTGAAGGCTGGAGACACCCTGTACGAAGAAGCGCGGGATCGACTGGAAGAGGCCGAGGACCGATTTGCGAAGGCCTTGTCCGCGGCCTACAACCGTCTCTACTTCCCGATCAACGATCCTATGGACGGCAGCGATAAGCTGGCCAGCGTCACCATCGACCAGGGATTGAAACTCGGCAAAGGCGATCAATCGGCGGAGGCACAGATTGAAGCGCTATTGGCCAGCCCGCGTGCCGACTACAAGCTGGTGCGCGAGCTGACCAAGGACAACCTGGACGAGTACTTTGCAATGGCCGAGGAGTACCTTTGGCCATCGGGCAAGGATAACCGGCGCACGCCATGGAAGGATGTCGTCACCCGCGCCAAGTGCTCGCCCATCTGGCCCTGGATGCCAGGTGCCGGCGGTCTGGACGCACTGAAAACGGAGGCGCTCAAACAGGGACGCTGGCGGCTGGGAGAAGACGGCTATGTCGAAAAGGGGCCCTTCCCCAAAGACAAGGCCACGGTCAACGTTTCCGTCGTCAATATCAAGGCGGATTCGGGCGAAGCCGTGCTGAGCCTGACACCGCGTCATGGTGGCGACAGCCCCATCGTCTATTGGTCGACCAAGGCCGATGTGTCCGAGAAGGATCAGAAGGTCGAGGATCTGGATAACTTCGCGACGCGTGAAGGCACCCTCTACTTCTGGGTCAAAGAGCCAACAGGTCAGTATGAGAGCGCACCGCCAACGCGCTGGCTCGCCGATCTCAAGATCCGTCATCAGGTTGAGCCAGCGGCCGATAAGCGACGCGTGCGTCTCGAAGCCACGCCGCCTGCCGAGCTCTTCTACACGCTGGATGGCTCGAATCCCAAGGACGGCAACCGTTACGACGTGCCCTTCGAGATTGGCTCGGGAAGTTACCGCCTGCTGGTTTACGGCCGTGCCGGCGAGGCCACCAAGACAGCCGACTTCCAGATTCCGGCCAGCGGCGACAAGACCGTTCAGATTGTTGACGCCAAACCGGCACGGCTGCAAAGCAAGCGGGTGACACTGGATACCACCGACCGCGTGTTCGGTGTCATCAATCGTTTCCGGGATCAGTCGGCCACTCGCTTCAAGGGGGTGCGCATCGAGCTCGGCGAAGGCGAAAACACCGTGACTGTGCGTTTTCAGGATCGTGAAGTCACCGCGGCGCAACTGGAAGGCGTCATCAACGGGATTCGTGAGGTGCTGAACGAGCCGGAAGCGCTGGTCAATATCGCCATCGCCGATAGCATTCACTTCGATACCGGCTTCGCATTGAAGGAATTCGCCAAGCTCGCCGGCGTTGAACTCAAACCGGGCGACGTCAGCCAGGAGGAATAAGCATGGCGCGAGCCAAGGTCACCAACGTCAAGGACCCGCGAGAGCGAGCGCAAGCGCAGCCCACGCTGGGCTTTGGCGTACCTGCGACCTCGGACCCGCATCATTTCAAAGTGCTCATTCCAAAGAGCAACACGGGCAAAGTCCAGATCTCCGAATACCTGGGCCTGCAGGCAGCTTCTAGCGACAACGCCGTCATCGACCGCGTGCTGCTCGATCGTCCTCGTTGGACGGCCATCCGCAGCGAGGTGCAACGCGCGTTCAACGCAAGGTTGGCTGCCCACGGACTAAGGTCCAGTGCATGGAAGGTCGGTGAGAACTCTGTCGATCGCCTCCTCGGCAAGGAGCTGTGCGTGCTCGCCTGGGCTGTGGAGCAGATGGACACGGACAAGATTCCAGTGGCTGTGCGTAATTGGCTGGCGCTGCGGCCGGAGGAGCGTTGGTGGTTGTTCGGGATGACGGCCATGGCGACGGGGGGAATCAAGGACGCTGGCAAGGGCTGGCGCATTGCCCTGTGTCATGCCTTGGGTGACGTGGCGCAAAGCGAGCTATTGGCCCCGCGTGGCCGCCGTGGGCAGCGAGAAGAACGGGATTCTCGGCCGACCTTGGACCTGTTCGGGGACGAGGCAATATGACGAACGGGCAGGTGCCGCAGCAGCCGAAGATCTACCACATCGCTCATGTGGATCGTCTGCCGTCCATCATTGCGGATGGATGCCTGTGGTGTGATGCAGAAGTCGAGCGGCGCGCTCCGCCGGGCACGACGATCGGCATGAACGACATCAAGGCACGCCGGCTGCGCGAGTTGCGGCTGGACAGCCATCCGGATCTGCATGTGGGCGACTGCGTGCCGTTCTATTTCTGCCCTCGCTCCGTGATGTTGTATCTGATCTATCAGGGCAATCACGCAGAGCTGGTTTATCGCGGCGGCCAAGGTCCAATCCTCCACTTCGAGGCCGACCTCCAGGCGACGGTTGCGTGGGCGCATGAGCAGGATAGGCGTTGGGCGTTCACTCTGTCGAATGCTGGCTCGTACTTCTTTGAGGATCGCAGCGACCTGGCGCACCTCGGCGAGATCGATTGGGCCGCTGTGCAGGCGCGGGATTGGCGGCGATGCAAGGAAGGGAAGCAGGCGGAGTTCCTGTTGGAGCACAGCTTCCCCTGGCATCTCATCGAGCGCATCGGCGTTCATTCGCCGGTGATTTATCGACAGGTGATCAATGCCCTTCCGGCCAACGGGCACCGGCCAACGGTCGAAGTCCTGGCGGATTGGTACTACTGAATGAGAGGTATCTGGTCATGATCGAGTTCACCTCCGGCGACATCCTCAAGTGTGAGGCCGAAGCCCTCGTCAATACGGTGAACTGCGTGGGCATCATGGGGCGTGGCATCGCCCTGCAGTTCAAGAACATGTATCCCGACAACTTCAAGGCCTACGCTGCCGCCTGCCAGCGTGGTGACGTCCAGCCGGGCCGCATGTTCGTCTACGAGACGGGGCAACTCACCCTGCCGCGCTACATCATCAATTTTCCGACCAAGCGGCATTGGCGCGGAAAGAGCCGCCTGGAGGACATCGATGCCGGGCTTGGCGACCTGGTAGCGGTCATCCGCGAGCGTGGCATCCGCTCCATCGCTATTCCGCCGCTGGGCAGCGGACTGGGTGGGCTGAATTGGCAGCAGGTACGGCCTCGCATCGAGCAGGCGCTGAGCGCGCTGCCGGATGTGCATGTCCTCGTCTTCGAGCCTGCCGGCGCGCCGGCGAACGACAAGATGGCCCATATCCGGGAAGTGCCGAAGATGACGGCTGGACGGGCAGCGCTGGTCGAGCTGATGCACCGCTACCTCGGTGGCTTGCTCGACCCTTTCGTCACGCTGCTGGAGGTGCACAAGCTGATGTACTTCATGCAGGAAGCCGGCGAGCCCCTGCGCCTCAAGTACGTCAAGGCGCCCTACGGGCCCTATGCAGAGAATCTGCGCCACGTGCTGCGCACCGTGGAAGGCCATTTGATCTCGGGATACGCCGATGGCGGCGACGCGCCGGACAAGCCACTGAATCTGGTGCCGGGTGCCATTGAGGAGGCCAAGACCTTTCTCGATCAGCACGAGGGCACCCGAACCCGCTTCGATCAGGTAACCCAGCTGGTGGAAGGCTTCGAGTCGCCCTACGGCCTCGAGCTGCTCTCCACGGTGCACTGGGTCATCAAACACGAGGGCGTCAAGCGGCTGGATGAGGTCGCGGATCGCGTCCACGCCTGGAACGCCCGCAAACTGCAGTTCACCCCGCGCCAGATCGCCATTGCCGCCGACCGGCTCCAGGCGCAGGGCTGGCTGGAACAGACGGCATAGAGAGCACAGCGTGATGCATGCACAGACAAGAACAACCCTCATACCGCTGGCACTGCAAGACGCCCCGGCACTGATTGAAACCGTCTTTCCGGCACAGAAGGTGTCGTTCGAGGCGCAAACGGAGCGCAAGGCGGTTGCTGCCCAGACCTTGACCGGGCTCGGCTCCTACTGGAAGGGCCGCAAGCCGTTGATCCTGGTACGAGCCATCGTACTGGGCAGTCTCCTGCCGCCCACCGACGACGCGGAGGCCGACCTTGCCATCTTCGAGAGGTTGATGGCCTTCGACGACGAGGGGCTGGCGCGTCGTGCGCTCGCGGCCAACGCGTTTTCAGCGACCCGGCTGCAGGAACTGATCCCGATCAGCGATCCGGAGCGCTACTTCGGCGGGCGCGGCTGGCGCCGCGATGTCACAGACAATGACAAGCTCGAACTCTATCGTCGGGCGCTGGCCACCTTCGCCAGCTACGAGGAGAAAGCGAGCCTGTGCAAGCGACCGGAGGAAGTCGATCAGGAATGGCTCTATGCGCCGGTGTGGTCAGAGGTGAATCGCCACTACGCCCACCTGGGCGTCAGCGCGCAGTCCCTGGCGGCATTGGTCGAGCAGCTCGGCATCCTGCGCTACGGCCACCGCCCGCGGGTGGGGGACACCTTCAGCGGTGGCGGCTCCATCCCCTTCGAGGCCGCGCGCATCGGTTGCGATAGCTACGCGTCGGACCTCAATCCGATTGCCTGCATGCTGACCTGGGGCGCGCTCAATGTCATCGGTGCCCCGGGCGACCGGCGCGCCGCCCTGGAGTCCGCGCAGCAGCGGGTGTTTGCCGAGGTGGATGCCGAGATCACGCGGTTAGGCATCGAACACGACGAACACGGCAACCGCGCCAAGGCCTACCTCTACTGCCTGGAGGCACGCTGCCCGGAAACCGGCTGGAGGGTGCCGCTCGCCCCCAGTTGGGTGATCTCGCCCAAGCAAGGCGCCATTGCCAAGCTGGTGCCGAACCCTGCCCAGAAGCGCTTTGACATCGAGGTCGTCACCGGTGCCTCGGCGAAGGCGATTGCAGCAGCCGAGACCGGGACGGTGCAAGACGGGGACATGGTCTATCAGCTCGATGGCAAGACCTACCGCACCCCGATCAAGACGCTGCGCGGCGACTACCGGCTGCCCGACGGCAGTACGGGCAATCGGCTGCGCCGCTGGGAGAGGCACGACTTCCAGCCGCGCCCGGAGGACATCTTCCAGGAGCGGCTGTATTGCATCCAATGGATCAAAAAGGAAACGATCGATGCCACCCGCCAGGAGACCTGGTTTGCCGCCCCCACGGAAGCGGACCTGGAGCGCGAGCGCCAGGTGGAGGCGATCGTCGCCGCCAACCTTGCCCGCTGGCAGGACGAAGGCCTGGTGCCGGACATGGCCATCGAGCCGGGGGACGAGACCACGCGCTTATTCCGCGAGCGCGGCTGGACGCATTGGCATCATTTGTTCAATGCGCGGCAGTTGCTGTTACAAGCGCTGATGCTCAAGCATTGGCGGGCCTCCGATGCGGCCCCGCTGGGCTGGCTGAACGTGGCCAAGGCGGCGGACTTCAATTCGAAGTTGTGTCGTTGGGCAACGGCGCAGGGCGGCGGACTGGGTGGCCCCAAAGGCGTGTTCTCGAACCAAGCCCTCAACACCTTCTACAACTACGCCACACGGGCCTGGCTCGGGTTCGGGGCTTCGTCGTTCAAGATGGCGGAAGCGCCACTGCCCACGGTGGAGAAAACCATCGTCTCCGCCACTGCCGATCAGCCCCAACAGCGCTGCGAGTTCTGGATCACCGACCCCCCCTACGCCGACGCGGTCAACTACCACGAGATCACCGAGTTCTTCATCGCCTGGCTGCGCAAGAACCCGCCCAAGCCCTTTGACGAATGGGTCTGGGACTCGCGGCGGGCGCTGGCGATCAAGGGCGCGGGTGAAGACTTCCGGCGCGGCATGGTGGCCGCCTACCGGGCGATGGCCGAGCACATGCCCGACAACGGCCTGCAGTGCGTGATGTTCACGCACCAGGACACTGGGGTGTGGAGCGATTTGATCGGCATCTTCTGGGCGGCGGGCCTACAGGTGGTGGCCGCCTGGTACATCGCCACCGAGACGACCTCCGAACTCAAGAAAGGCGGCTATGTGCAGGGCACGGTGATCCTGATGCTCAAGAAGCGACCCGCCGGCGAGCGCACGGGGTTCAAGCAGCGCATCTTGCCTGCCGTGCGGCAGGAGGTGGCGCGGCAGATCGAAACCATGATGCACCTCAACGACACGGTGAGGGCACATCACGGCGAGCCGGTGTTCAACGACTCCGACCTGCAAATGGCGGGCTATGCGGCGGCGCTGAAGGTGTTGACCGCTTACACCCATATCGGCGGCGAGGACGTGACGACCTTCGCGCTGCGCCCGCGCGCCAATGGCGAGATCACGGTGGTGGATGAAATCGTGCAGCAGGCGGCCGAGACCGCATCCAGCCTGCTCGTGCCCGAGGGGCTCTCTGCCGGGACCTGGGCCAGGCTCACCGGCATCGAGCGCTTTTACTGCCGCATGCTGGACATGGAGACGACCGGCAGCAACAAACTGGACAACTACCAGAACTTTGCCAAGGCCTTCCGGGTGGAGGATTACGGCCGGATCATGGGCGACATGCGCCCCAATCACGCGCGGCTTAAGCGCGTGACCGAGTTCGCCTCGCGCGATCTCACCGATTCCACCGAGATCGGCGCGACCCGCCTCGGGCGGCTCATCATCGCCCTGCAGCAGCTGCAGCAGGACATTGAGCCCCAGGTGATCGTTGAGCAGATGCGCGTTGAGATGGCGGACTTCCTCGAAGTGCGGGCGCTGCTGGCTGACATACTCGCCTTCATCGAGCGCAAATCGGCGGAGCCGGAAGTGCGCAGTGCGGCCGAGGTCCTGGGTGCGCGCCTCAAGAACCTCCGCTTCGGCGGGTAGGAGACCGACGGATGAGCATCCGGCGTTTCTCTTCGCGCACCCATCGGCTCGACGCCAGCTTCCTGATGAAGCATCTGGTGGGTGCGCGCAGTTACAAGCGCATCGCCGGGTACTTCACAAGCTCCTTGTTCGAGGTCGCCGGCGAGGCGCTGGAGGATATCCCCGAGGTCAAGATCGTCTGCAACGTCGACATCCACCCGGATGATCTCAAGGTCGCCCAACTGCGTGAAAGCAAGATGCTGGGGCGGTGGAACGAGCGCGCCCTGGAAGCCGAGGCCCTCTTGCACCGCGATCGATACCGTCGCCTGGATGCTTTTCTGCAGAAGCATGGGCAGGCCGTGCGGGTCGCACCGGACGACATCTGTGGCTTTGTGCATGGCAAGGCGGGGGTGATCACCCTGGCGGATGGGCGCAAGCTGGGGTTCATCGGCTCGATGAACGAGACGCGCAGTGGCTGGCAGCGGCACTACGAGATCCTGTGGGAGGACGAATCGCCCGAAGGGGTCGCCTGGATCGAAGCGGAGTTCGACTACATCTGGAATGCGGCCAAGCCGTTGCCCCAGGCGGTTATCCGGGAGGTCCGCCGTCGCGGGTATCGCCGAGAGGTGGTCTTCGACGAGATCGAGGACGACGAGAACCTCGCACCGGCGGCGCTGATCGAATCGCCGCTTTATCGCGAGGGTCAGCAGCTTCAGCCCTGGCAGCAGGGTTTCTTGACCGAGGTGCTGCGCCATTACCGCTTGTATGGCGTTGTGCGCCTGCTGCTGGCAGACGAGGTGGGCCTTGGCAAGACATTGTCCCTGGCGACGGCGGCATTGACTTTGTGCCTGCTGGCAGACAGGGAGAGCGGCCCGCGCCGCCCCGTGGTGATCTTCTCGCCAGCGACACTGACCGAGCAGTGGCAGACCGAGATGCTGGACAAGCTGGGCATCCCCACGGCGCGATGGGACACGGTGCGCAAGGTCTGGCTGGATGCGGACGAGCGCGCCATCTCGCCTTCGGGCCGGGAACAGATTGCTCGCTGCCCTTTGCGAATCGGCATCGTCTCCACCGGGCTGATGATGCGCGACTCGCTGGAGAAAGAGCACTTGCTGGGCCTGCGTTTTGGCGTCGCTATCCTCGACGAGGCACACAAGGCCCGCACCCGCAAGGGCTTCGGCCGGGATGCGGGTACGCCCAACGAGCTGCTGGCCTTCATGCGCGACCTGGCCGCGCGGGCGGACCATGTGCTGCTGGGCACGGCCACACCGGTTCAGACCGATCCGACCGACCTGTGGGATCTGCTCGGCATATTGCATCAGGGCAACGGGCGGTTTGTGCTCGGACACGATCTGGCGCTTTGGCACAGGCCGACCGAGGTGTTGGATATTCTCTCTGGACGGCAGGAAGTCCTGGAGGCGAACCATGCGTGGGAGCTTCTGCGCTCGCCGCTGCCGCGCATGGAGTCAACCGCCGAGCCGCGTGCCCGTCGGCTTTTCTCGGCCATTCGGCAGGACCTTGGTCTTACGGGGGGCGAATGGCAGACGAACCGTCCACTTGCCGACTTAGCGATCGAAACCAGCGAGATTCTTGAAGAGGAACTGGAGCGGCGCATAGCCGGCGCCACCTTCTTCCAGCGAGAGAATCCGCTGGTCCGGCACGTTGTGCTGCGCAAGCGTCAGCAGCTCGAGGACGCGGGATTGCTGGCGCGGGTAGGCGTCGATGTGCACCCTGATCGAACGCTGGTGACGGAGCCGCGATTCTTCGATGTGCTGTTCGAAGGCAAGGCACTCCGCACAACCGAGGATTTTCGCGAGGCCTACGGGCAGGCGCGGCTGTTCGGCAAGGCGCTGGCGAAACGCGGCAAAGGCAGCGGGTTCATGAAGAACCTGATGGAGCAACGCATCTGCTCCAGCATTCACGCTGGGCTGGCCACCGCCAGGCGGCTGCTTCAAGGGGAGGCCGTGCATGAGGAAGGGGACGAGTTCGAGGCCGATCTGACGGTTGAAGCACCGGAGGAACGGGAGGCCCTGGTGCGACTGATCGACCGCCTCGAACGCCTGGATGCAGACCCTAAGATGGAGGCCGTGGTCCATTACTTGGACAAGGAAAAGTGGCTGGGGCTGGGCGTGATCATCTTCAGCCAGTACTACGAGACCGCCCGCTGGTTGGCCGACGCTCTGGCTGCCCGTTATCCCGATGAGGCGGTAGGGCTCTACGCCGGAGCGGGACGCAGCCGCCTGTATCAGCGTGGCGACAGCGTCACAGTCGAGCGGGAAACACTCAAGCGCATGGTGGCTGAGCACGAGATTCGCGTGATGGTGGCTACGGACGCCGCCTGCGAGGGACTCAATCTGCAGACTCTCGGTACGCTGATCAATGTCGATCTGCCCTGGAATCCGACCCGTCTTGAACAACGCATCGGGCGCATCAAGCGCTTTGGCCAGAAGCGCGAAACCGTGGATATGCTGAACCTGGTGTTCGAGCAGACCGTGGACGAGAAAATCTACGAGCGCTTGTCCGAGCGGATGCGCAACCGCTACGACCTCTTTGGTTCGCTACCCGACACTATCAAGGACGAGTGGATCGAGGATATCGAAACCCTTGGCGAGAAGCTGGACGAGTACATCAATGCCCAGCGGACTGCCACGGGCTTTGATCTGCGCTACACCGGCACGATGGCCCCACCCGAGAAGGATTGGCGGGATTGCTCGGAGGTGCTATCGCGGCGTGATTTCGCGACGCTGATGAGTGCTGGGTGGGGATAGCGATGAGCAGGATTGCCTTGAGGGAGGATTCTGTATGACTCGTTCTCATCTGCGTTTCCAGGTGGATTCCCGCCTCGCCACCCTGCTGAGCCAGGAGTATTCCTCGTCCGAGCGGGCGCTGAAGGAGCTCGTTGACAACGCCTGGGATGCCGACGCAGAAGTGGTATCCGTCACACTCCCGAAGCCGATGAGCGGAGAGCCCATCGTCATCCAGGACGACGGCACCGGGATGACGGAAGAGGAGTTGCGCCGGCACTACCTCTCCATCGCCGCCGACCGGCGTTCGAGGCGCGGTGAGCGCACCAGTGGGAAGAACCGGCTGGTCAAGGGGCGCAAGGGCATCGGCAAATTTGCGGGCCTCATGGCAGCAGCGGCGATGACGCTGGAAACCCGTGCTCGCGGTCGGCTCTGCCGATTCACTCTGCGCCTGGACGACCTTTCTCAGGTGGAAGACATCGAACAGTTGGATATCGGGCTGCATAGCGAGCCGTGTGCCCCGGAACTGCATGGCACCTCGATCACGCTCAGTGATCTGCATCAAGGCTTGGCCTATCCAGATGCCAACAAGCTGCGCCAGATCCTGCTGCAGGACTATGGACGGCAGGATGATTTTTCCATCACTGTCGATGGCAAGCGGCTCGACGTCGATGATGTGTCCGGCAGCTATTCAGAGTTGGAGCAGGATCTGCCGAATGCCGGCAAGGTGAAGTTGCGTTTTGCGATCAGCGACGGCAAGACCGGTTTGCGCCAACCAGGCATCACGTTGCGGGTGGATGGCAAGTCCGTCGGCCGGCCTGGCTTTTTCGGCCTGGATCAAAGAGACGATTTTCCTTCCAAGCTGCTGCGCAAGCTATACGGCGAAATCGAGGCGGATGGTCTGCGCGACCATATCACCGCTGGCTGGGATGCGGCGGTGGAGAACAGCGAGCTTCTGCAAGAGGTTGAAGCCCACATTCAACCAATCCTGAGAGAAGCCTACGAGCAGCAGTACCGGCGCGAAATCCAGTTGGCGCAGGCTCGCTTGCAGAAAGCAATTCTTGCGCGGCTGTCAGCGCTGCCGGAGCACAAGCGCGCATTTGCAGATGGGGCGATCAAGAAGATCCTTGACAAGTATTACGGCGAGCCGGAGAGCAAAGTAGAACCGGTCGTCAATGTGCTGTTGGAAGCGATGGAGAGCTCGGACTACCGCATCCTCTTGGAACATATTGCGGATGCCACGCCGGGAGATGTGGCAGGAATAGCCGAACGGCTGAACGAATTTGGCTTGGCAGAGATGGCCTTCCTCGTGCAGCAAGCGGCGGCCCGACAAGTCTATCTCGATCAACTGGACGCGCTCGCCCGTGATGCCTCAACGACAGAGGCCGTTCTGCACAAGGCCCTGGAGAGAAACCTGTGGGTGTTCGGGCCAGAGTACTCATTGTTTAGCTCGAACAGCACATTGCGGCGGCAAGTCGAGGATATGCTTGGAAAGACCTACACGGGTGACAAAGCCGACAAGCGTCCCGATCTGCTCCTCAACGAAAATCTCGGCGGACAGTACCTGTTGGTCGAGTTCAAGCGGCCAAGCCATGCGCTGAATCATGACGACTATGTGCAGGCGATTGCCTACAGACATGAGCTGGCAAAGTACCTGAGCTCACCGATTCAGGTTCTTCTGGTCGGTGGCAGCCGATCTGCGGATTTCCCTACCAACAATCTTGAACCGTATGTCGAGACGCGAATTTTCGGCCAGGTGATCTCGACCGCACGACGTCAAATTGAGTGGCTGCTGAGAATGGACAGTGCAGCAGGCGCGTCAGCGTGATGCGGCCAGGCAGGGAGAAAACACCGTGAGCGACCTCCAGGCAATCGACCAGAACAAAATTTCGGCCCTGCGCCGTGAAGCAGAGCGGATCGAGGAAGACGCGACGTATTCCAGTAAGAGCCATTTCAACGCCGAGAGCACATGGGAACGCCGCCACTATTGGTTGGGTGTCCCCGCGACGGCACTTGCGGCCATTGCCGGCGCCACGCTAATCAGAAGCCAGCCAGAGCTGGCGAGCATTTTTGCGCTGGCGGCATCGCTATTGACGGGGTTGATGACGTTTCTCAAGCCCAACGAGCGCGCCACGATGCATCGGACCGCTGCCGGCCAGTTTCTTGCCCTGCGCAACGACGCCCGCTTCTTCCGAGAGATTGAACTGCTCCAGACGGATCGTTTGGATGAATTGTCAGAGAAGCTGAAGACTCTGTCGGCCACGCGCAATGAACTGAACCAGAAAAGTCCAAGCATTCCGCGCGGGGCGTTTGTTGCCGCTCGCAAAGGTATCGAGGAAGGCGAGGCGAACCACAGGGTGGACAGGGAGAATTGACGAGATGTCGGTGTTGAGCTTTCTCACGAGCACGGCCAGCAGCGCAGTGCTTTCCCCCGCCGAGCAGTCGTCCATCACGACCTCGATTTCGACGTTGCAGACTCGCATCGGGCTGCATTTCTCCAGCGGCGTGATCAAGCAGCACTTTCGCTTCGGCTCTTCGACGCGCGGCACGATCTTGCCACGCTCGATGGACGAGCATTCGGACATCGACTACATGATCGTGTTCAGCGAGAACAACGCGACGCCACAGACCTATATGAATCGGCTGAAGGCTTTTGTCGAGAAGTATTACAGCTCGTCGGAAATCCGGCAGTCCAGCCCGACCATCGTGCTCGAGCTGAACCACATCAAGTTTGATCTCGTGCCTGCAACGGCGGATTGGCTCGGCGTGCTTCAGATTCCGAGCAAATCAGGCGGCTGGATGAGCACGAACCCGAACGACTTTAACGCCACGCTGGAAGCCAAGAACAAGGAGCACAGGTCGCTGATCAAGCCGACCATCCGGTTGTTCAAATACTGGAACGCAAAAAGCGGCTTCCCATTCGAGTCCTTCGAGATGGAAAAATGGGTTTGCGGCCTCCAGTTCTGGTGGCTGACGAGCCAGAAGGACTATTTTTTCGCCGTCATCGACAACCTGAGTACCAGTTCGTCGTACTCGCAATGGGTGAATAACGAGATCACGCGTGCAAAGAACATCGTGGCCAACGTCAGGCAGTATGAGAAGGACGACATGCCAGCGACGGCGGAGAACGAAATCAAGAAGCTGTTCCGACTTTGAGGGGGTGTCTATGGCGCTGAATCTGGCGAAGGTCGTCATCGGCTATTTGAAGGAACGGCCCGGGGAGAAAATGACCGCCCGGCAGATCGCCGAGTGGGTCTTCGCCACGTTTCCCGACGAGTGCCAAGCGAAGAAGCAGAGCAGCCAGTACGTCAGCACCGATGCCGAGCTGGTGCAGCAGTTGGTCGCCGAGATCAGCTCGCAGCGCCCACGCTTGCAGAAACGACACCCGGAGTTGAAGACGACTGAGGGACGGCCGCGCAAGTATTACTACTCGGAAAAGTCTGACAGCGCCGAGGTGGCGGCGGTCGAGGGCGCGGTCGCCACACTTGCGGCGGAGGTAGCCCACTCCAAGCTCGGAGAGCACGCCCTGTATCCGATGCTCTCTCAGTATCTGTGGGAAGAATTCGGTGTCTACTCGAAGCGCATCGACGAGAAGCGTTCATCGAACAAGCGCGGGCCGAACGGCAACCGCTGGCTGTACCCGGACGTGGTCGGCATGGAGGACTTGGGCTCAGACTGGCACCAGGAGGTGCGCGACTGCGTGAATCAGTATTCCGACAAGCGCACCAAGCTGTGGTCGTTCGAGGCCAAGCTGCTGATCAACCGGTCGAACGCGCGGGAGTGTTTTTTTCAGGCGGTGTCGAACTCGTCTTGGGCCAACTTCGGCTACCTGGTTGCTGCGGAGATCGAGGGCCAAGACACGCTCAAGGAACTGCGAATGCTGTTCGCGGCACACGGTATCGGCTTCATCAAGCTGGATGTGGACAACCCAGCCGACAGCCAGGTGCTGATTCCGGCGCGCGAGCGGGATGAGATCGACTGGGGTATGGCTAATCGGCTGGCCACGGAGAACCGGGACTTTCTGGAGTACGTGAAGCTGGTGAAGCAGTTCTACCAGACCGGCGAGGCGCGTGCGGCGGACTGGGATGTGCCTGAGGCGACTGACTGAGCGCCCTATTCGAGATGCCCGATCACGTCGAGACGTTCGTCACCGCGCTGGAATACGCCGAACCATCCATCGCGCGAATCGGCACGGGCGCGGCTCACAATTAGCGTGAAACCTTCACAGCCGCGCGCCTTGCCGGTGGCGAAATCGGTCGTGTCGAACTTGGCCTCGCGCACGAGCGTCGCTGCGACTGACTTCATGGCCGACTCGAATAGATCGAGGAGGTTCGCTTGTAGGCTGGCGTCGATGTTGCGCGAGCTGACGTCGTCGATGACGGCCTTTTTGAACCGGTTGCTCATGGGCTGCACTCCGTGGTCTATGTGGATGACATGAACGCGCTGTTTGGCGAAGAAGCCAAGCGCCGAGTCACGCAGCGCAAATCAGTTGAGCTTCCGCCTGTCGTCGTGCCACTAACCCCGGCAGCACCCTTCCTCCGCCATAGACCCACCGCCGCAACTCCCGCGCGGAAGCATCCCAGTCCCGCTCGTTGACTCGCCGCCGCAGGGTCGACATCTGCAGCCTTCCTGCACCGAGGTTGAAGGTAAAGTCCACGATGGCCGCGAGCCGGTCCTCGGGTTCGGTGGACAGCACCGGGCAATAACGGAGAGTGGCATCGAGGGCGGTGCGCAGGTCCTGGCGCAGGAATGTCTCGCCCTCTTCTTCGGTGATAGGCGGATGGTCGGGCTTGCAGAGTCGGCCGTAGCCGATGGTCCAGTAGCCCGCGGGGCAGATGTAAGGGTGTGCCCGGCGCTGCGGGTCGGCCCTGGGCACCCGGTGGAAGCCCTCGAAGCGCTTGGCCAGTTCGATGGCTGCTTGTGGTACCGCGATCACGGGCGCACCCGGTCGAAGACGCGGCCGAGGAACCAGAAATTCAGGACGCCGGCCCATAGGGCTTGGTCCGCCTCGGTCCAGGCGGCCTGGATGGCCGGAATCCACTCCACACCCGCATCGACCGCGCCGACGAAGGCGGCGGTCTTGGCCGCGCAGTACAGCGTCATGAACCAGTAGGTGATGACCGGCCGCACGCTGCTGGAGAGCGCGTCGGCCCACCGCACACCGGATCGCTGGCCCTGGGCGGCGACGGCCTCGCGCAAGGCCTCGACCGCACCGCTGTTCCAGGCGGCCTCGCTGGCGGCGGCGATCTCGGCCATGCGCTGGGCACCGCGCAGCTTCTCGAACTCCAGCGCCTTGTCCTGCATCGCCAGCTCGTGACCGCGCTCGCCCTTGCGGTCCAGCCACTTGAGGATCTCGGGCGCGAGGCGGAAGGCCCCGCCGAGGAGGCCGCCGAGCAGGGTCTCGATCATTGGCCACCTCCGAACACCTTGAGCTTGATGGCGGCGCCGGCGACCAGGGCCAGGAGGAAGCCGGTGGTCACGAGCCGGACCACGGTCTGCCACGCAGTGTGCTTGGCGGTGTTGAAGGCTTCGAGCAGACCGCGCAACTCGCGGATGTCGTTCGCCGCCTCGGGACCATCAAGGCCGACGTCGGCCAGGGCGCGCCTCGCGCCGCGCTCGGCGGCGCGCGCGAGCAGATCCTCGAATTCGTCGCGCGGCATGACGACCATGCCGTCTTGCAAAGTGGGTGGGCTCATTCGTGGTCTCCGAAAACGAAGAACCCGCCGGGCGGCGGGTTCGGTGGATGAAGTAAAGGGAAGCGATCAGACGGCGATACCGGGGCTCCAGCCGGTCGCTTTGTAGACGGAGAGCACGCCCTCGTCCTCGACGAAGCAGGTCCAGCCGATCTTGGGGGCGTGGTACTCCCAGGCGCCCGCGATGCGCGCCGCGACCTGGTCGGTGCGGCCCGCCCAGGCGCCGGTAGCACCGACAGGGATGATGTAGCGATCACCATTCAAGGGGCTGGCCGGCGGTGTCGCCAGGTCGCGGTCTATGACCGACAGGCTGACGACGGCACCCAGCCGTTTCAGGTTGGCGTCCATGCCGGCGGCCCAGCCGCTTTCGCCGAGCGTCCAGCCGTAATTGAGTCCGAGGTTCGGATCGGTGACTGCGGGCATCAGATACCTCCGTAGTATTTGTCGTAGGAAAGTCCGTAGCCGGCGCGCTCGAACGCGATCGAGTGCTTCTGCAGGCTGATTACGCCCGAGCGGTTGGACTCGAGCTCGATGCGCAGCGCGGCGTTGGGGCGGCCGAGGCCGGAGTCGGCGGTGTCGTCGGCCAGGGTGTAGGTCTGGCTGGTACCGGTCAGGCCGCTGTAGGTGCGGCGCAGGCTGCCTGCTTCCCCGTAGATGCGCAGCGTGTAGGTCACGCCTGCCTCCGGGCCGATGTTGCCGTTGGTCTGAGGCACCAGGCTCACGGTCTGGCTCAGCCGGTCCCGGTGCGCCCAGGAGATAACCAGATCGCCCTTGGCGACCGCCGGGTAAGCCACGTTGTTGATCTTGACGTTGCCGGGCGGGTACGGCCGGTTTTGCCGGCGGTTCATCGCCAGGGAATCGGTTGGAGCCGATGCCAGCGCCAGCGTGCCCTTACCCGTGACCGTCAGGAGGCGTGCGTTCACCGTTTCGCCGGCGGCGTACTCGGTCGGGTCGACCCCTTGGAAACCGTCCGCGAACCAGATCCGGCTGCCGCTCGCATGGGCCACCGGCACGGTATCGAGCACGCCGCGATTCACTGTCAGGCTCTTGGTCGTCGTGTTGATCGCGGTGACGGCCACCACCTCGTCATCGAGATAGGCGTAGCTCCCCACGGCAACCAGGTCGATGTCCACCTCGCTGTGGTAGGTCAGCGTACTGGTCACGGCCTGGCCGACGTCGGCCGCGAGCACGGCATGGGGGCAGAACTCCCCCTGGCCTCTCAGGTTGTAGGTCGAGGCCGAGCTGGTCTTGCTGTACAGGTCGTAGTTGAGCGCCCCGGATGCCGGGCGCCCGCCCAGGGTCTGCAAATAGCAGTCGGTGGCATCCAGGTAGGCGAGTTCCGACGCGGTCATGGCGCGCGCGATGTCCCAGTACGGCGCCTCGACGAGGCGTCGCGGCGTCGTCGCCGAGGGCGCCGGCATCGGATCGGTCCACCCCGGCGGTTGCGGTGCCGTATAGCTCGCCTGCGGCAGACCGAAGACATCCTCGACAGCGTCGATGCCGATCGCCCCCTGCGTGAGCGTGCCGCCGTCGATGGCGGCGATACGCATCACCAGGTTCTCGATGCCGAGCGTCGGCCAGGAGAGCTTGAACACGTCCCCGGGCGTCAGACTCCAGGCCCGTCGATTGACCTTCAGCCGCACCTTGGCGAGCGGCGTGGATACTGCCGCCAGGTCGCGCATCGCCACGCGGGCTGCCAGGGCATCGGAGGTGATGCCGGGATAGCGCCGCGTCTGCGACACCACCGCGCCCTGGGCCTGGATGTTGGCCAGGTCCTGCACCGTGATGCTGGTTTCCTTGAACGTGTCCGACTTGGTGTAGATGAGCACCAGCTCATTGGTCGTCTCGCCCCACGCCGCGCGTTGAAAGCTCTCCAGTTCGATCACGTTGGTGGGATCGAGCACCGGCAGGCTCGCTACCGCATAGTTCGCCCGTACCAGCTTGAGCACGAAGCGTCCGGTCGAGGGCGAGGTGGTCAGCACGCCTCCGATGTGATCCAGCACCTCGCGCACGAACTGCTCGATCGTGCTCTGCTGCAGCCAGATCAGGTTCAGCCCGAACCCCTCGGACGAGAGCGTATCGGCGACCGCCTTGAAGCTCGCGTCGTCGATGCTGACTGTCGGATACCCCATGCCCCAGGCGGAATTCGTGAGGCACTCGTAGAGGATGTGCGCCGGATTGGCCGCGCCCGAGATTTCCGCCTTGGTCGAGTACCAAGCCCGAAAGCAGCGCTTCACGCGCACCGCCCAAGGCTTGATGTAGGGGTTGTTGGCCGCGATGTAGACCTGGCGCAGGATCAGGCTCAGGAGGCCGCGATACGCCGGCTGCGGGGTTCCGATCGTCGAGGCCAGGTAGTCGTTTGCGCCCTGCGTCGATTCCCCGAAGGCCGCATCCACCGCGCCCGAGATCCCGCCTTCGCGCTTTTCACCGCCGAAGAGTTCGGGCGCATTGATCGTGATGCGCCCGCTGGCCGTGAGGTTGCCGCTCCAGGCCTGCCGCTCGCCGACCTGGATCTCGGTGACGGCGTCGACCGGCCCATGGCAGATCGCCAGATGCATGCCGAGGTAGTAACGGTAGCCGACCGTGACGCTCTTGCTTCTACCGCCCATCCTCTCCTCCGGCATTCATCCGTTGAATTGCCACTTGCACCACGTCCTGGGCCATGCTGTCGCCGGTGGCGAGCAACACGTCCGCGGGCAGCCCCTCGTCGATGAAACGCGACCAGTCGAGCCCGTGACGGGCGAACCATTCCCGCGCGCCCCGGTTGCAGTACCCAAGGGAACGCATGTCGGCATGCGTCACGATCAGCTCGTTCATTTCTTGCCGCCCTTGGACTTGATCGGCGTCGTGCGCAGGTCGCCGTACCACACGACGTTGGCGCTCTTCACCAGCACGGTTCCGAACACCACCGGCACGGGACGCCCCTCGTCGGCGGTCGGTGCATCGAAGTCCTTGAGCTCGGCGGCCTGCGGCTGGGGCGGCTTGGGCGCGAGGGCATACTGGATCAGCGCCGTGACGATCCAGACGACGATTTGCATCCAGGGCATGGGACACGCTCAGTAAATCGGACTTCCCCCGAAGGGGTTCTTGGTGGGAATGAACGGAAAGCCGCCGAAGTTGGCGCTGTTGCCGAACTTGCTCTCGCAGGTGCTCAGGGTGTGATCGCACCCTGGATAGAGCACGACCGTCGCGCCGACCGAGAGTCCCGGCGGCGCCGCCGCGAGGGTGATGCTGTCGGCCGAATGGGCCAGGATCATCCGCTTCTCGGTGATGCCGCTGGCCGACCAGGTGGCGAAACCGCCGGCGAAATGGCCGGGCGCGAAACCGGCGGCGGCCGGCACGCTGACGACCGTGCCGGCGATGGACCCGACCGTTCCCTGCACCCGATGGACGATGGGGCTCGCCTGGCAGAGACCGCCGTAGAGCACGTGCGGGCAGTTGCGCTGGTACAGCCGCCGCAGACCGGTGCGCTGCAGGCTCGTGTAGACTGGCTCGCAATTGAGCTCGACCTCGGAGCCGCGCCATTCGGCGTTGAGCACGCGCCCCATCCAGACCACCGCGGTCTCGGGATCGTTGCGGTGCTGCCGGTACACCGTCAGCAACGTCACCTCGGACGGCGGGGTGGCGATGAACTCGCCGACGACCTCCACGTCCCGGGCCAGGGTGATCCGCAGCCCCGCGCGCCCGATCTCATTGGTCTGCTCGATGCTTCCCCGCTTGAGGAGCACGGCGGTGTAGTTGAAGGCGTTATAGACGACGTCCTGCGATGCGCTGGTATAGCGCCACGCGTTCGAACCGCGCCGAAACTCGTAGAGTTCGACGGGGCTGGCGGCATCGGTCGAAACCTCCCGGTCTGCGTAGGTCATAGGTCGTCCCGGAGGCTTCGCAAGGGCAGCACGACCTCGGCCACCTCGTCGGTGACGTGTGCGATCTCCACGTTGTCGGTGTCGAGCCGCACCAGATGCATGAAGGAGATCCGCTGGAACTGGTAGGGCTGCAGCGTCGTGCCGAGCGTGCCGTCGATCGCGACCATCTCACTCGCGGCATCGATCTCGGAGGCGGCGGTGATGCGGCGGTAGAACCTCGCCCCCGAAACGGTGGTGATCAGGAGATCGCGCCGGCCGACCGCCGCCACCGGCCCCTCGGCGTAGCCGCGGTTCTCCACGGTCAGAAAGGCGTCGGTGCCGCCGACCGGCGCGACGACCGCGAGGTCCGACTGGAAGCTCGGCAACCAGAACGGCTTCAGCTTGCCCGCCCGTGCCGCGAGCCACGCGCGAAAGGCTGCGACGGCGGCACGACCCACGAGTAGCCACCGGTGCGTCCGGTTCACACCTGCCACACCGGTCAGGTCATCGATCACGCGGCGGCCGGTCAGGTAGTCGAGGTCGTGCCATTTCCGCCCGAACCGGCCTTCGAGATCCTCCGTCCAGTTGGGCGGCGTCAGCATCACCGGGTAGCCGAGGTAGTCCTGCGACTCGGAGGCGGGCGTGATCGGCCATTCCTCTTCCAGTTGAAACTGAGGCCGGGAGGCCGCGATCGCGTCGGTCAGGTAAGCCACGCCCAGGTCGTTCTGCACCCGGGCCGATCGCACCGGCACGATCTTGGTCCCGGCCGGCCAGTCGTCGGCGATCGGATCATTGAGCGTCACCGAGTTCGCGGTCACGGCGGTGATTTCCGCGAACTCGGAGCGCAATCCATTCACCAGCCCCACGATGCCGCCGACCACGAAATCCTTGTTCGCCGTCGAAACGGCGAGGCTCGTCGCTCCGGCCGGGATGGCGATGGCGGTGATCGAGGCATCGGTCCAGACCGGCAGTCCATACACGCGCGCCTGCCAGGAGATCAGCCGGTTCTCCATCTGAACGCGCGCCTGATCGGAACCCAGCAGTACGCGGTACTCGAAGCTTCGGCGCGGCTCGGCGCGCAGGCGTACCCGCTGTTCGACGCCGACATGGGACTCCATCACGTCGGTCATCCACTCCAGCCGCTCGATGACGGGCTCGCTCCAATCCGGCGCGAAGACCCAGCCCACGATCCGGCGACCGAGCGCCCGCAGGACGGGCGCGTCGAGCGCGAAGTCGAAGCGGAACGCGGCATTGACGACGGGCGGCCCGTTCGGCGTGACCGACAGCACATAGATCCGGGATTCGAGCGGTCCGAAGCTTGTCGGCGGCACCGAGGGACCGGACAGGGTCATCCCCTCGGCGTTGGTGGCAACGATGTCGGCCAGCGCGTTGGCTTCGAACCACGCGTTCCACACCTCGACCTCGCGCGTCTGCACCGACATCGTGTTGCCGAGGTCGATGCGATTCGGCCGCACGTGCACGCGGTAGTAGTAGTCCTCAACGAAGCTGCGCGCATGCACGCCGGCAAGTGCCCGGGGACTGCTGTCGACCGGCGCGTTGTTCGTGAGCGGGCCGAATCGACCGACGGGGATCGCCGAGGCCCGGCGATCCTCGTAGAGGGCGTCGCCAAGCTGGTCCAGCGGCACCACGTTCAAGTGGTCCCGCGTCCATTGCAGGAACGCGGTGGGATAGAACCCGGTCAGGGCCGGCACGATCAGGGCCCGTCGTAGTGCACGGCGACCCCCAGGAGCCCCGTGCTGTAGTTGCCGTCGCTGTAGGCCACCTGCTTGCCGTCCGGATAGGCCGCGTTCTTGATGTGCCAGGGAAAGAGCTTCCAGCGGTCGGTGCCCAGCTCGATCACGTCGCCCGGGTTGTAGTTGGTCAGGCGCACGAACCGCAGATGGCCGACGTGGCCGATGCTCATGTAGTGGCCGTCCGTGTTCTGCAGGAACAACTGGAACGGCGTCAGCACCGTCTGGCCGTTGAACACGTTCGGGTTGTACTTGTGGATCGGGGAGACGATGGTCGGGCAATGCACGCCGATCGCCGTGCTCCCGATGGGCGGCTCCCAGACGTAGCCTCGCAGTTCGCAGTGGAGATTGCTGGCGGCGTTCTCCTGGTAATAGCCGTTCCAGGAGTCGCGCATGGAGGGGCTCCAGAAGAGCGCACACTCTCTCGGGCTGCTCGGGTAGTAGGGTTGCTGCGAGCCGTCAATGAGCGAGCACACGCCGCCGTCCGCGGAGGCCGGCGTGTGCTGAGCATGGAACCATCCGCCGCCAGCCCAGTTGCCGTACTTCTCGACCGTGCCGAAGCCGATGTGCTGGTGAGTGGTTACGGCGAAGTTGATCGTGCACCAGACGGTATCCGGGTTGTCGAACGCCGCGAGGTGATAGGTGGCCGAGGCCGGCCACGCGGTGTTGTAGATCCGGGAATGACGCCCGCACAGGTCGGGCGCGACGAAGTTGCCGTTTCTCGCGCCCTCGATGCGGACCTCGGAAGCGCTCGGCGCCGTCAGACGGATGTAGGTACCGCCCTTGCTCAACACGTTGCCGTTGGCCGTCCAGCCGTTGGCCACCGCGAAATCCGTGATGGCGACGACCAGGTCTGCGGCCGAGGTGATGACGCCGGTCTGATAGGCCATCACCCGATCCTCAAGGCGAAGAAGTCGCTGAGCCCGTTGCGGGTCACGTCCTGCAGGACGACGTGGGTCTCCGTCCCCACGGTCACCGTGTTCTCGACCGCATTGCCGAAGCCGGTGACGAAATGGATGCCGTCAAGCACGCCGTAGGTGTTCGACGTGTCGTACAGGGTGATCGGCAGCAAGGGGTAAGCGCCGTTGGTGTCGCGGAACGTCGTGGTCTTCGAGTACGGCCAGGCCTGGGGC
>DATLZY010000031.1:0-5254 GCA_035573755.1 Candidatus Acidiferrales bacterium | reverse complement strand
ATCACGGCGTCCTCCGTAGGCGACACCATCCATGCCGGGTGAACCAATGGGCATGCCCGGCACCGCCAAGCCCAGGGCTTGGGGCTTTTCCTTGAGCAGCCGCTGGATGTCCGTTGCGGGTACGTGGCCTTCGATCACATAACCCTGGATCAGGGCCGTATGGCAGGAACCGAATTTCTGCGGCATCCCGAGGCGAGTGCGGGCTGCGCTGTTGCCCTGGTCGACGGCATTCACGCGGAATCCGCTTTTCTCCAGGTGGGCAATCCAGTCCTTGCAACACCCACAGTTCGGGTCCTTCCACACCTGCACGGCGACCGTCTGCGGTGCGGCGGCGGGTGTGAGGAAGGGAAAAAGGCTCAGGGCAAGCATCGCCATCAGCATGCGCGGTCGTCTGCTCACGTGAGATCGGGCTGAAGTTGTTCGTGTCATAGCAGGTCTCCTACTCGGAAATGCCTTCAGGGTTGATTGCCGTCCTGGATCGCGCCCTGCGGCATCGCTTCTTCATCGCTTCGTGCGGTGAGGATCTGATACTGCTCCGGTGTCAGCTCCGGCAAGCGCTGCAGGAAAGCCACCATGTTCCAAATGCGTTCGTCATCGTGGGTCGGCCCCCATGCCGGCATTCCTGAGGCTTTAATGCCATGTTTGATGATCCAGAAGCGTCGTCTCGCTTGTGCCGTTAGGTCTTTTCTGTCCGCCTGAGCGTGGGGCAGGCTGAGATTGGGCGGTACCGGATACAGCCCCAGAGTGAAATCACTCTCTTTCTCTCCGGGGCGCAGGTGGCACCCCGCACACATGTCATTGTAATCGGCACCACCGGCAAGCAGGCGCTTGGGCGTGCCCAGGTCGCCGGGCACTTCGATATCGGCACTGGCGCGGGCTATGGAGCGCTCACGCAAGGTCTCGAGCGCCCAGTAGGTCAGCCCGTTATGCGGCACATCGGCACCGATCGGATACCAGCCGGAGTAGAGAAAGGCCATCCCCGCCGCCAGCGCGAACAGGCCCGTGCCCAGCAGGTATTTCCCACAGGACAGCAGAGGTCTGGATTTCATGTAATCTCCTTTGGAGTGCCGCCCTTGCGGGTAAAGAGCAAGGGCGGGTTTCAGTCATTTTTCGTGTGCGTGCCGCGGCGGCTTGCTTTGCTCGGCTTTTTCACTTTGCTGTTGGTGTCCGGCGTAGGTGCCGTTTGATGCTGGGCTATCCTGATGCATGTCTTTCATGCATTTTTGCATCATCGCCTGCATCACGGGATCATTCATGTCCATCTTGCTGTGATCCATGTCTTTCATGGCGGCACAGTCAGGTTTTTGCTGTACATCCTTCATGTGCTCTTTGGGGGAGTGTGCTGACACTGATGCCGCTAGAAACAAGGCGGGAATGCCCAGCAGAAAAAAGGATTTTGATGATTTCATGATGTCATTCCTCTTGGGTTGAACAGCTTGGCCTTCAGAACCAGAAACGCAAGCCGGCCACATACCGCGTTTCCCGGGCACGTTGCCCTTCGGTGCGGGCAAAATCGGCGGTCTGTCCGAACTTGCCAGCCCATTCGACGCCGACGTAGGGCGCGAACTGGCGCGAGAACTCGTAACGCAGGCGCAGGCCTGCCGCCGCATCGGCCAGCCCACTTCCCAGGCCACGCGCTTCATCGCGCTGGCGATACAGATTGACTTCCATGCGGGGCTGCAGAATCAGGCGCTGGGTGAGCAGGAGTTCGTACTCGCCCGACAGGCGCAGTGCCGCGCGTCCCGAGCTGCCGACGTAGGCGGTGGCATCGACATGGAACCAGTACGGCGCGAGTCCCTGGATGCCGAAAGCGAGCCAGGTCCGGTCAGGCCCCGTGCCGCTGTCCTGCCGCACCCCGAGTTGGGTGTCCCAGTACGAGGCGATCGCATGGCCCCACAGGACCTCCGTGCGTGCCTCCTCCAGTTTGCCTTTGGCGACGTCACCCTCGGCCTTGAGGACCAGGCGGTCGTAGGTGCCGCCGAACCAGGCTTGCGCGTCATAGGCGGTCGCGTTCCCGTCCTTCGTGTAAACGCGCTCCAGGCGATCGAGGAGCACGCTGCCGAACGCATGTTCATCGGACAGCCGAAGTTGCCGTGGCCCGGGGAGTGCGTAAGGGCCCGACTCCAAAGTCAAGCCATTGGAATACGCGTGCGGATCACGGGCATCGGCGGGGGCGGGGCCGCCCTGCATGTTCATGCTGCCGTGGTCCATGGTGGCGCTCGCGGGCGATGGGGCGCGCGTTGGGGCTGGAGCCGTGCCCGGGTGCCCGGCATGGCCGCCGCCTTCCATCGTTGTTTGCGCCCAGACGGGTGCCGCACCGAGCAACACCAGCGCCGCAGTGAAGAGAGAACAGGGTTTCATGGCGAATCTTCTTTTGATCAGTTTCATGACACGACCACCACGCGGAACATGCCCATGTCCATGTGCAACATCAGGTGGCAGTGCCAGGCCCAGCGACCCAGGGCGTCGGCGGTCACGAGGAAGCTGACGCGCTGCGCGGGTTGAACCGGGACGGTGTGGCGACGCACCAGGAACTGCCCGTCGGGCGTTTCCACCTCGCTCCACAACCCGTGCAAATGCATCGGGTGCGTCATCATCGTGTCGTTGTGCAGGATGACGCGCACCCGCTCGCCGTACTTCAGGTGCACCGGCGTGCTCTTGCCGAACTCGAGGCCGTCGAGCGACCAGGCATAGCGCTCCATGTTGCCGGTGAGGTGCAGCTCGATCTCGCGCTCGGCCCCGCGTGGGTCGAGAGGACCACCGATCGTCCTGAGATCCGCCAGCGTCAGCACGCGCCGGCCGTTGTTGCGCAGGCCAATGCCCGGATCGTCAAGATTGGTGCGCGGCATGTCCACCCGCATATCCGTGCTTGGGCCGTATTCCGTGCGTGCGTGACGGACCGTGGCGCTGGGCTTGGCCATCGCGCCGCCGGTCATGCCATGCATCGCGTGCTGGCCGTGATCCATGGCCATCGCGCCATGGTTCATGCCGGACATGTCGTGCTTCATGCCCGGCATGTCGTGGCCCATCGCCGCGTGGTCCATCGCGCCCATCATGTCGGCCATGGTGAGCCATTCGACGGGATCGAGCGCAGGCACGGCGGCGCTCAAGCCCTCGCGCACCGCGAGCGTGCCGCGGGCGAAGCCGGTTCGATCCATCGATTGCGCGAAGATCGTGTAGGCGTCCTCTCGGGGCGTGACGATCACGTCGTAGGTCTCGCCCGGCCCGAAGCGGAACTCATCGACGGTCACGGGCTCGACGTTCTGCCCGTCGCTTTGCACCACCGTCATCTTGAGCCCCGGGATGCGCACGTCGTAGAAGGTGTTGGCCGCGCCGTTGATGAACCGCAGACGCACGCGCTCGCCCGGCCGGAACAGGCCAGTCCAATTGCCGGCAGGGGTGACGCCGTTCATCAGGTAGGTCAGTGTCGCCCCCGAGAGATCGGCCAGATCGGTCGGGTTCATCCGCATCTGGTTCCACATCGCACGCTTGTCGAGTGCGCGGGAAAGCCCCATGTCGGCGACGTCGCGGAAGAAGTCAATGGCCGTCGGCTGGTGGTAGTTGTAGTAGTCGCTCTGCACCTTGAGCTTGGCGAGCACCCGCATGGGGTCTTCGTCGGTCCAGTCGGACAGCTGCACCACGTAGTCCCGGTCGGCGCGGATAGGGTCTGCCTCACGCGGCTCGACGATCAACGCCCCGTACATGCCGGTCTGCTCCTGCGTGCCGGAGTGCGAGTGATACCAGTAGGTGCCGGTTTGTTCGAGACGGAACTGGTAGGTGAAGGTTTCGCCCGGGGGGATGCCCTGAAAACTGATGCCGGGCACCCCGTCCATCTGGTAGGGCAGGATGATCCCGTGCCAGTGGATCGACGTGGCTTCGCGCAGGCGGTTGGTGACGCGGATGGTGACCGTGTCGCCTTCCCGAAGTTTGAGCGTCGGCGCCGGGATGGAGCCGTTGATGGTGGTCGCCATCCTTGGTGTGCCGGTGAAGTTGACCGGCGATTCGGCGACCACCAGGTCAATATTCGTGCCGCTGAGCACGGGCGCTGCACCCGTGCGCGTGTCGGCCAGCCCCTGTGCCGCAGCACGCACCCAGGGTGACAGGCCGACCATCACGCCGCCGGCGACCAAGCCGCGCACGAAACGCCGCCGCGAGGGCATCAACGGCAATGGTGAATGAAACGGTCTCAAGGGTGGCATGGGCTCCTCGCAATGAATTGCTGATTTCGTGGATGACATGCTAGAGGGCCACCCCTGTTAGGAAGCTGTCTGTCAGATTACATTTTTGTTATCATCGTGTCAGGTGCGCCCAAAATCGTCACACTAGCGGCTATTCGATATGGCCGAGCACCCTCATGAAGATACTGATCGTTGAAGATGAGCCCAAAACGGGCGACTACCTGCGTCAAGGCTTGAGCGAAGCGGGTTTCGTGGTTGATCTGGCGCAGGACGGCACGGATGGCCTGCACCTGGCCTTGCAGGGCGAATACGACCTGGTGATTTTGGATGTGATGTTGCCCGGCCTCGACGGCTGGCAGGTACTCCAGTCCTTGCGCCATCGCGGCCTGCAGATGCCGGTGCTGTTCCTGACCGCACGCGATCAGATGGAAGACCGGGTCAAAGGCCTTGAACTCGGTGCGGACGACTATCTGGTCAAGCCTTTCTCCTTTGCCGAATTGCTGGCCCGCGTGCGCACGATCCTGCGTCGAGGGCGCAGCGGCAACGAGAGCACCGTGCTGCGCGTGGCCGACCTCGAACTGGACCTGCTGCGCCGACGCGTTTCACGCGGCGGGCGACGAATCAGCCTGACGGCCAAAGAGTTCGGCTTGCTGGAACTGCTGATGCGCCGTCATGGCGAGGTCCTGCCCCGCTCCCTGATCGCCTCGCAGGTCTGGGACATAAATTTCGACAGCGACACCAATGTGATCGAGGTGGCCATCTGGCGCTTGCGCGCGAAGATTGATGCGGGGCATGAGGTCAAGCTGATCCACACCGTACGTGGCATGGGTTACGTATTGGAAGCGCCGGAGGAGCACTGAATGTTTCGCTCCCTGTCACTGACGACCCGGCTCACCCTCTTCTTTACGTTGGCGGCTGGGGCTGTGGTGTTTGGCTTGGCCTTGTTGGTCATCGCTGCATCCGAGCGGCATTTCATCGAGCTGGATCACATGGCGCTGCAGGACAAGCAGCACCTGATCGAGGATATTTTGGCGCGATCCAATTCGACCGAGGACGCCAAGTGGCTGCTGCGTGAG